>JALYYZ010000054.1 GCA_030945985.1 Chloroflexota bacterium | reverse complement strand
CCAATCCCACCGCGAGCGGGATAAAGACGGTCAGAGCGGGGTAATAGGCAACGGGCTGGGCCACCAGGCAAACAGCGGCCAGGAGCAGAGACGGCCACGCCGCGAGCCCGCGCTCCACTCCATCCTGCACGGCGGCTATACCCACTACGAGGCCAAGAGGAATAAGAGGCCAGGCAGATAGCTGCATGCCGAAGTTGTACAGGGTGACCCACAGCAACAAGCCACCGGCAGAGACAAGGGCAGCGCCCAGCAAAGCAAAAGGCGCTCGCAAGCCCAGGGTAGACCTGAAGAGCACATAGACAGCCAGCACGCCGAGCGCCCTGAGCCATGCAAGCACGGGCGCGAACGACAGCAGCGCCTCTACCCGCGAGAGCAGATCAACGCAGCCGTGCCAGATCGAAAAACCGAGGGTGAGACCTATAGTATAACGCTCGGAGCTGATGCTCCATGTAACGTTGGCAGGCGCCGAGGCCATCAGGTTGTAGGGTGCTCGCTCCAACCAGCGCGTGAGGGGGAAGTAGGCTTCAACGTCCCACCCCTCGCCTATCACGCCCGAATAGCCATAGCTGAGAAGAGGCAGCACGCCGACCAGAAGTGTGACCAGCAAGAGAAGAGCCAGCGGCCCATACTCCCACCAATCGGTAGGTAGACGAGGCGGACCCGTACGACGCCAGGCTAGCATGTTGAACAGGCCCGTTATCGGCAGCAACACCATGAGCACTATTGGCAAAGATGCGAGGTCATGCACGCCGTAGTAGCCGGCAACCAGCACCAACGAGTAGCCCAGCAACGGCGCGAGCATACCCTTGTAGGGCTGCAAAGAAGGGGGCAGAGCGAGCCTTGCCAGACCCCAGCCCGACCAGACGGCCAGCAAAGTCGAGGCAAGAAGAACGGTGAATATCGGTAGGAGACCAGGCACTATAAGAACATTTTACCCGATGGCAAGCTTATTCCTCACCTTTTACAAAAGGCAACAAACAAATCAGAATTGCCAGGTTCTGATTTGTTTGTTGCCTTAAGGATAGCACCCCCTACTTGCACCCCTTGCTCGCCAGCAACTCTCTGCCCAGGAGGCCCAGTTGGATCTCATACGGGGTGCCGGCAGCCTCGGGGTGCAATTCAAGCCTGGTGCGCTCGAAATATTGCACAGTGTACGGCTTGCCATCGGCCTGGCTCACCTCCAGCACCGGCTCGGACAGGGGATAGCCGAAGTTGGTCAGGCCATCGTGGCTAAGCCAGTAAGCGCCTATCTTGCCTGAGATTGTGTGTTTGGTTTCGGGGAAATAGCCTTCCCCGGCGGGTAGCTGCGAGGGCTCTACCGTTGGGAAGCCTTTCTTGCCGGTCTTATCGTCCACCAGGCTAACCCCAAGGCGAGTTAGCTGCACTAACAGCTTGAGTTGCTGCCCTTTATCGAGATTAGTGTAACCGGCTATTGTCTTCGGTATGTCTGAGTGCAACTCGAACCTGGCGCGCTCGAAATATTGCACCCAGTAGTCACCCTCAAGACGCATCTCCGTCAGCGGGTAGCCAAAAACAGCCAATCCTCCGAAGCGCCTCCAGTAATCTCTGAAGGGTGCGTAGATATAGTGCCCTGTCTGCTCGAAATAGAGAGGGGGGATATATGTGGGATCAGTGGGCGGCTGGCTTCTAGGCTGGGCAGTGAGTGAAAGACCACTGGTGGTGCTGCTTGGCAGCGGGCTCGCCGAAATGGGGGCCCCGGCTCCCGGCCAGCCATCGCGCAAGAGAGACATGGCGGGCTTCCAGGTGCCGTCACGACGCAGCAAACCGAAGTAGTCCTCGTTAGTCTCTTTCCCCTGACCTGACGAAATGCCGGGCGGCAAGTCCCAGAGCTGCCACTGCAAGAGCCCCGCCATGTCGGCGTCGCGGGCCGCCTTCACCATAATGCTGTAGAGCACGGATTGCCTGCTCTCGCTATAGTCAGGAGTCTGACAGGGGGGTCCCGTGGGCCAGCCGGTCTCTTCCAGCACAAGAGGCTTGACGCTATTGTGATCCTTGATGTAGTGTACCTGCCAATCCATGTTGCCGGCGTTGTAGCTATGAAATGAGAGGAAATCGCTCAGGTCAGCGGCCGTTTTGCCTTTCGCCTGCTGTCCCAGGGGAGGCGCGCCGACCGCATCTGAGACGAAGAGGTTGTCGAATTGCCACATCCCAACCGTGAGGGGGTGGTTAGGATCGAGCCGCCTGATCTCCGCTGCCATGCGGCCCATCCAGTCAAGCATAGTGGCAGGGTCGTGGTTCTGGTTCCAGGTGGCGTACTGGTCGGGCTCGTTGTGCAGGTCCCATGCAAGCACGCGGTCATCATTGGCAAAAGTGGGAATTATCTCTTGCAGGTACCGTAAGGTACGTGCTTCAGCATCGCTGCCGGGCTTTGGGTTATCGTAAAAAGGGTCGTAGAAATCGTACAGGGCCACGATCACCTTCATATTGAGTTCACCTGCTATCTGCACCATCTGCCGCAGTTCGTTGAGATAGGTGGGATCAACTTCGCCGGTGTCGGCATCTGTCCAGCCGGTGTCGGGCTCATACGGCACAAGCACGCGCACACTATTGATACCAACCTCGGCAGCCCTGGCCAGGTCCCGGCGCGCAGCCTCCCCGTCCCACTGCGTCCACATCGTGGCCCACGGCTCGTCTTTAGGGTAGAAGTTTGTGCCTTTGAGCTTAATGGGTTTGCCCTGATAGAAGAATTGGTTGCCCTGTATGGTGACAAAGCCCCCCTTAGACTGAGCGTGAGCAGGAGACGAGAGCCGAGAACTGATGAAAGATATAGACAGAATAAGGAGGGCTAGTGTGATGTTGCGGAAGCAAGTGCTGGGGGTGTTGCGAAGTGTGGGCATTAAGAAGCAAAGAACCTTTCTGGGTGAGAAGAGAGGAGAAACGTAGCAATTCCTACAGAGAAATATGGCCCTACTTTATCCTCTTCGTTTTGCTTGCGACATAGTCTACCAGGATGTATTCTCCCAAAGCCTCGGGGGTGGCGTAGAAGGCTCGGCCCTTGTTTACTTTGGTCATCTGCTCTACGAAGTCGGCCATGTAGTAGCTGCGCTCGAGCATGAAAGTGTTGATAGTGATTTGCTCGCGTGTGCAGCGTACTACCTCGCGCATTGTCTCTTGTATAGTACGGAAGGTCGGTGGGTAATTGAAGAAGACCTCCCCGTCCTCGAGGTGCGCCGTCGGCTCGCCATCTGTGATCACGATTATCTGCCGGTTAGCGCTCTTGCGCCTGCCGAGCAGCGTACGAGCGAGCAGGAGAGCATGCTGCAAGTTGGTGCCGTACTGGTATTCGCTCCAATCGAGTTGAGGCAACATCTCCGGCTTTAGCTCGCGCGCGTAGCCTGAGAAGCCGATGATATAAAGGTCGTCCTTGGGAAATTGCGACCTGATAAGGTGGTTCAGTGCGAGAGCGACCTTCTTGGCTGCAAGGAAGCAGCCGCGTAGCAGCATCGACCGGCTCATATCTATGAGCAGGGCCGTAGAGCTTTGCGTCATAAACTCGGTTGTGAAAACCTCGAAGTCGGCAGGCACCAGGCGGATGGGAGTACCCGGACCGTTGCGCTCAAGTGAATTACGCAACGTCTCCTGCAAATCGAGGTAGAAAGGATCGCCAAACTCGTACGGCTTGCTCACGTAGGTCCGCTCGCCGCCCCTGCCGCGTACACTGATAGGGTGCTTGCCGAAAGCATCCTTCTTGAGGTAACCGAATATATCTTGCAGAGCCTTCTGGCCCACTTTTCGCGTTGCGCGTGGGGTCAGTTGCATCTCCCCACCCTGCCATTCGAGATAGCCCGCATCCTCGAGCTGCTTCGCCAGGTCACGCAATTGCTCCAGGGCCTGCTGGGCGTCTGCGCCGAGAAGCTCGCCGAGCCTGTTGGCGTCCATATCTTCCAGGCTGTCGCCGTTGCGGCGAGCAGCGTTTAGCTCGCTCTCCAGGCTGTCCAGTTCGTCTAGCTGCTCCATGATCTGCATTGCCTCAGACATCGAGAGGGCCTCGTCAGGATCCCCGGTGAAACGGTACTGCCGGCCTCCCGTCGTCGGCATCAAGCTGCTCATATGCTCGCCAAGCTCCTGCATGGCATCCTGGAGGCCACGGTCCTGCATAAGCTGCTCCATCATGCTCTCAAGCTGTGAGCGCTGCTGGGGCGACATAGAGTTCATCACGCTCTCCATGCGCGCCATTTGCTGGGCGAGGTGCATCATTAGCTGCTCCAGGTTCTCTATACCCGGTGGAAAGTGATGCCCATGCTTCTGCATGAAATCGTCGAAGCGCGGCTCCTTGCCCGCCTCCCGGTCACTCAGCATCTTATTGAGGTCCTGCACCATCTCCTTTAGCTCTTGCATGGCGGCAAGGCTCTGCTGCATCTGCTGCATACCCTGCTGCATTCCTGAAAAGTTGTTTTGCAGCATTTGCTGCTGGAGGCTATTCAGCAGATCCTGGAACTGTTGGCGCGCGTCGGGGTCGAGGAAATCATACTCGCGCAGCCCCTTTATCTGCCCGCCCAGATCCTTTGGGAGGTTCTCAAGCTGCTCGCGCCGACGGTCCGCCATCTTTTCGAGCATCTTTTGCAGCATTTCAGCTTGTGCAGGGTCCGCGCTCTCAGCATGCGAGGCGGGGTCTTGCTCTCCACCTTCCTGGGAGGGTTGCTGCAAGGTGCTCGCCTCAGTCTGCCGGCGGCCTTCATCCACGCGCCGCTCTATCCCGGCTCGCTCGGTTTCCTTAACTTTTTCGAGGCGCTGTTGTATATCCTTAATGACCGAGTCCATGTTGTTGCGCTTGAGGGTCTCCTGCCTGTGCTGCTTGAGGCGCTCAACCAGGTCGCGCAAGCCAGGCATCTTATCGCCCGAGGGAAATTTGTGCCCCTGTTGCATCAACTTTTCCAGAGCGCGGCGTATATCGCCATGCGCCAGCACATCGTCCGAGATGGCTTCCATAATAGAGTCCGCATCGAACGGCAGGACCTGCTGGGTACCGTCCCAGCGCGAATAGCGAAATTGGCTCATGGGGTGCTCCAGGTTAGTGTTATGGATAAAGGTCGAGGCAGACCGGCGGGCCTGGATAGATAGCTAAGAAGTAGGGGTTGGAGGAAAAGAAAGGGGAAGTTAGAGGGGCAGGAATAAAGAGGACAGCCATCCTTGGTCAGACAAGGGATGCGCTATCGGGCTTCGGCAGTGCATCGGAGGCTGCTACATGCTCGTGGGTGACCTCTGGTTCCTGGCCCTTGAGTACAGTATAATCGCTGTCCCATACCCGTTGCAAGACCACCCACTGCTCGGGCGTCTTGCGAATCTGCGCCTCAAGCATAGAGGCTAACATTCTCACGTTGATTTCGATGTCTTTGTCGTAGTTGCCCGTCCTCTCTAACTCGATAGGCTCCGAGACCACTACGTGGGAGGCGTTACTGGGCAATCGCCATGTGTGAGCTATCAGCAGAGGCGTCTTGAGACGGAGGGCAAGCACTACAGGACCGGAAACAAGATCGGTCACCGTACCGAAGAAGTCCATCGGCATACCGCCGCTCGACACGTCCCTGTCCATTGCGAGCATCAGGACGCCGTTACCACGCAACAACTTGTATATAGTACGGACCTCCTGGCTGCCCGCCTTAATAAACTTCAATCCAAAGCGGCTCCGGAGCCAATTTATATAATCGTACAGCCTGGCAGGCTCGATATCTTCAGCGACGATAGCTACACTGTAACCCCGGAGAGCCGCTAACTGAGCCACAATGCTGAAGTTGCCGATGTGCCCACCCACCACGATTGCGCCCCTGCCACCCACCAGGGCAGCATCTATATTCTCTAGTCCTTCGATCTCGGTAACCAACTTATAAACATCCTCTTCCTTGAGGTGAGGCAGGCGGACCAGGTCATAATAGTTTTTAATTGTATTAGCAACGACATGGCGGGCCGCTCTATGCCGTTCACGAGCTGAGGCATCGGGCAGTACATGAAGCAGGTTATCCAGTACGGCGCGACGAACCGAAGGCACCAAAAAGAAGATCAAGGCACCAATAAGTGAGCACAGCCGATAGCCCAGGCGCTGTGGTAGAAAGCGCGATAGCCAGGCGGCAATATGAAATAGATAAAGACTGGTCATTGTATCAGATCGGAAGTCAGCAACGCACTATTTGCCTGCATAGAATAATTATATCATGTATATGCCCAAAGCCATCTGCATGGCTGGACAGGGATCTGGCCTCCCATGAGAAAGCGGGTGGCACGCTACTGTTATAATGGTAATAGGAGTAAATAGGCGGCACAATGACTCCTGGATAGGTCTCAACGGCTATTCACCTGTGGAGCCCTTAGGTAGCACTTTATATTGGAGGACGGTTTGCCATCCTCCACGCGCCCATGAGAGACGGAGGGTCTTGATATGTCTGAACCGAGCAATATAGGCCAAATTGAAAAGCACTGCTTAGAAATCCAAAATTCGCCCTACATGCGCAAAGACCCGCCTGGAGAGCTTATGAAGCTGCGCGACTTGCTCGCCAAGGTTGATAGGCTCACGCGTGAGGATATACCAAGCCTGGTGGCTGAAGTCAAGCGCCTGCGTGGTCAGATCAAGCGAATGGAGAACGATGCGGAAGAATTGCGCATCACGGCGGAGAGCCAGAGGCCCCATGATACTCTGCGAGTGCCCGTCTCCGATAACGGTAGCGAACAGGTAATCCTGGAGACTAACTCTTCGGAGAGTTCATCTAACGGCGGCGAAAGCGAAGAGGTGATCCCGGAGACCGCCTCATTAGAGAATTCTTCGGGCGGCAGCGAAGAAGTAGTCCTGGAGACTACCCCTTCAGAAAGTTCCGCCCCGGTTTAGTTTGCGCTACGCCAGAGCCTGTACTACTGCCTGATTTGGCTCCCTCGCGGTGTGACCTATGTGTAATCAGGGATATAAACAATGGAAACCCTGCGGGTTTCCATTGTTTATATCTAGCGGAAGGCTTTTCTCTTCCTACAGGGTTTCTTGCCTGGCCCTATGGCCTTAGCGCAGCCAGGGCACGGCGAAGGCTATGAGTACCCCACATGCGACGGCGCTTTATTTCATCATCGTGTCTATCAGTGCGGGGCCACATCTGGCGGAACA
>JALYYZ010000053.1 GCA_030945985.1 Chloroflexota bacterium | reverse complement strand
AGGCTGTATACTACACTGTAGGCGGAACAGCCGGAGGAGCGCATATGCGAAGCGAGCAAAAAGAAGCAGGCGAGACCACTCCTGCCACACAGGGGCAGACGACAGATCGGGTTGAGCAGATAAGGCACATGGAGCCCATTGACCCCATTGAGCCGATAGAGCAGCCAGTCAGCATAGAGCAAATAGGTCGCAGAGAGCAGTCAGCCAGCATGGAGCCCATAGAGCAGATAGAGCACGCGGAGCTGATAGAACAAGCCGCCTGTTGTGTCGTGGGGGGAGGGCCGGCGGGGGCAATGCTCGCGCTGCTGCTGGCTCGGCGGGGTGTTCGCGTAGTGCTGCTTGAGGAACACAACGATTTCGAGCGCCAGTTTCGCGGCGACACGCTGCACCCTGCCTCGATGCAGAACCTGGACGAGATCGGTCTGGCCCGGCGGCTCCTGCGGTTACAACATGGAGAGAGTCGTGACATAGCCGTACAGACGGGTACTGGCACTCTGCGCATCAACCTCGGGGCCGGCTTTGCCTTCTGGAAGACGAAATTCCCCTTTATCACCATCATCGCCCAGTCCCGCTTCCTGACGTTTATCACCGAAGAAGCCGCGCGGTACCCGAGCTTCCGCCTGGTAATGGGCGCGAGGGTCGATGAGCTTATTGAAGAAAAAGGGATCGTCAAGGGAGTACGCTATGGCGGGCGCGATGGGCGGCATGAAATACGCGCCGGGCTGACTGTGGGCGCTGACGGGCGCTTCTCGCGAGTCCGCAAGCTGGCAGGCTTTGAACCGGTCAAGACATCGCCTCCTATAGATGTGCTCTGGTTCCGGCTCTCGCGGCAAGAGGGCGACAGGCTGGATAGCCTCGGCGCACGGGTTGGCAATGGGCTTTTTGTGATCCTGATAAATCGCTTTGACTACTGGCAGATGGGCTGCGTCATACAGAAGGGTGGCTACCAGAAGCTACGGGCAGCCGGCCTGGACTCGTTGAGGTCTTCCCTTGCCGTGGCGGTGCCGGCGCTGGTGGACCGGGTGGGCGAGTTGCAGGAGTGGAAGCAAATATCTGTGCTATCGGTAGAGTCGAGCCGCCTGAAGCGCTGGTATCGCCCCGGCCTGCTGCTCATCGGCGACGCGGCGCACGTGATGTCGCCGGTGGGCGGAGTAGGCATCAACTACGCCATCCAGGACGCCGTGGTAACCTCAAATCTGCTCGGCGCGAAGCTAAAGGCGGGTGCAACAATAGGGGAGCACGACCTTGCCAGAGTGCAGAGGCAGCGTGAACTGCCGGTGGTCATCATACAGACGTTCCAGTCGCTGGCACAAAGGGTCATAATGCTGAGGCTCAACGCGACCGGCGGCGAGGGCTCATTCACACCGCCGGCCATCGTTCGCCTGCTGCTGAGGACTCCAGCCTTCCTTGCCCTTCCCGCTCGGCTGATAGGCTTCGGTCTCTGGCCCCCGCATGTAAGAGGCCGAGCAAAATAGGTGTCCAGTCTGGATGAAGCTGTGGCTCTTTGGGGTGGTAGGGAGGTGAATGGGGCTTGGTTTGGAGCGGGTTGTTAGGGCGTGTTGGTAGAGATCGCCCTGTGGGTGGAGAGCGCCCTGCGACTAAAGTCACGGGCTACACATTATGAAGTCTCCTTCGGAGACTCGCTGTCGAGCAGAGCCTGTGCAGCAGGCTCTGCACGCGTAGCCCATGATTCAGTACTCATTCATAGGGCAATCTTTACCAGCAGGTCGCATTTTGCCCAGAAGCATTAGCTAAGTGGCTATGAAGCCATGTAGACAGTATCATATAATAAGGATAGCAAGCGTCTGAGGTCGAGTTGGTGAGAGAGTGCGATGACGAAAGAGGGTTCAAACAGAGATTATGATGTTGTCGTAATAGGTGGAGGGCAAGCTGGGCTGGTGCTGGGCTACTACTTGCGCCGCAGCGGATTGCGCTATGCCATCCTCGACGCGCAAGACGGGCCGGGCGGAGCATGGCGGCACGGGTGGCAGTCGCTCTCGCTTTTCTCGCCCGCGCGGTGGAGTTCCCTGCCAGGCTGGATAATGCCCGGCACAACAGCAGACTACCCGGGCAAAGCGGCCCTGCTGGCATACATCAGTGATTATGAAAAGCGCTATGACTTGCCTGTCTACCGTCCTGTACGCGTTGAGGCAGTACGGCGTGCTGATGATGCTGAGCAGAGAGGAGGGAGCTACGGGAACGACGGCAACAGCGACGGCAAAGGCAGCTATGGCAGCAGCGTCAGCTACGGCGGCGGCGGAAACGACGGTAAGAGCGCCAGCAACGTCAGCGAGGGCAATGATGGCAATGATGGCAGCAACGTCAGCGACGGTAAGAGCGCCAGCAACGTCAGCAACGGCGGCGACGGAAACAACGAGCATAAGGGCGGTAGGCTAATTGTGGAGAGCGACTCCGGCGTGTGGCGAGCAGACGCGGTTGTGAGCGCGACGGGCAGTTGGGAGCGTCCATACACACCGCCTTACATTGGGCATGAGCTTTTCCGGGGAGTACAGCTACACTCGGCATATTACCGCTCGCCCGAGGAGTTCTCCGGCCAGCGGGTGCTGGTCGTGGGCGGTGGGAACTCCGGCGCGCAGATCTACGCCGAAGTGTCGAAGGTCGCGAATGCCACCTGGGTGACCCTTCGCGAGCCCCTCTTTATGGCCGACTATGTGGATGGGCGCTATCTCTTTGACGCTGCGAGCCGGTACTACACTGCCCAGCAGGCACATACAGGCGAAGCAGCGCGAGGAGAGACAACCAGCCTGAGCCTGGGCGATATTGTGATGGTCCAGCCCGTCAGAGAAGCGCGCGAGCGTGGAGTGCTCAGGAGCGTGCGCCCCTTCTCTCGCTTTACTGCCTGCGGGGTAGTTTGGAATGATGGACGGGAAGAGCCTGTGGATGCCGTCATCTGGTGTACCGGCTTCAACCCGGCGCTCGATCACCTTGCGCCGTTGCGAGTGATCGAGCCGGATGGGCATGTGCTGGTAGATGGAACGCGCGCCCTGAAGGAGCCCCGGCTGTGGCTGCTCGGCTACGGCGACTGGACAGGCTTTGCCTCGGCCACTCTGGTGGGTGTGGGCCGCACCGCCCGCAGCACGATGGAGCAGATCGTCGCAGCGCTCTACCCCGAGAATGGCATAGGTTAGCAGGACAGCCGGCACCTGACGACCCGAGACCCTTGTAGATACCCTAATTGCTGTCGGGGCGGCACAGCTTATGTGCAATACCCTAGAAGCTCATGTATTTGTGCCGTGTAGAGCCGCTACTGTATCAATGAAGATCGGCTCACATCCCGCCTTCTTCTGGGCATACTGTGGAGGAGCCAGGGTCTGCTCCTGCGTGGAGACTCGCGCATAACCTACTGCCATGGAAACAGAGTTCAGAACTCTGAGGAGCATTGAACAACTGGGACGTTGATTATGAAACGGGTTTTGGGACATGCACGGACTGGTTATCAAGCGCCAGGCGGGTTCGCAGACGAGAGGGCAACCTGGGGTGCCATAAAGGGGCGTTTTTGGCACCACAAAATAGGAGGGCTAGGTCGTATCAGGACCTGCCCACCTATTTTACTCATCACTCATCTACCTATCTACTCTACCTAGCATACTCACTAGTTGCAACTTGCTCACCCATACCTATCGCGGGGCCTGTGTCTGGCAACCGGGGAAGAAAGTGTTGCTCACGATCTTGGCTGCTTGTCCCCTGGTCACCTCATTGTTAGGCCTGAAGTAGGGGCGGTTCTGTGCGTCACATGGTCCACTCCTGGGGTCTGCGATGCCGCAGGTGTACCCTGACATTACCC
>JALYYZ010000029.1 GCA_030945985.1 Chloroflexota bacterium | reverse complement strand
GTGGCGGCCACAGGCACATCGACGACAGTGGCGGCCACAGGCACATCGACGACAGTGGCGGCCACAGGCACATCGACGACAGTGGCGGCCACAGGCACAGCTACGGCAGTATCAGGCACGACCACAGCCACAGCAGGATTGCCAACAGCCACCTCAACGTCGTGCCCGATCCAGTTCACAGACGTGCCCTCGTCTAACACGTTCTACTCATATGTGAGATGTCTTGCATGCAGAGGCATAGTGTCAGGCTATCAGTGTGGAGGCACCAACCCTCAGACAGGTGAGGCCGAGCCGTGCGATGCACAGCGCAACCCCTACTTCAGGTACAACAACCCCATCTCAAGAGGTCAGATCTCAAAGCTTGTGAGTAACTCAGCAGGCTTTACAGACGATCCAGGAGCACAGATATACGAGGACGTACCTATAGGTTCCCCCTTCTACGCCTTTATCAACCGCTTGAGCCACCGCTCAGTAATGGGAGGGTACGCATGCGGAGTGCAACCTGACGAGCCATGTATCCTACCTGGGAACAGGCCATACTTCAGGCCGTCAGCTAATGCAACTCGAGGTCAGCTATCGAAGATAGTGTCTAACGCAGCAGGGTTCACAGACCCGCAAAGTGGACAGACCTTCGAGGACGTAGGACCAGATTCACCCTTCTACCTCTTTGTGCAGAGGCTGGCTACAAGAGGAGTAATGGGAGGCTACCCATGCGGAGGCGTGAACCCTGAGACTGGGCAGGCCGAGCCATGCCAACCAGGGAACAGGGCATACTTCAGGCCAGGGAACACAGTAACAAGAGGGCAATCGGCGAAGATAGTAGCCAACACCTTCTTCCCCAACTGCCAGACACCAGCCAGGTAGGGTATGCGGCAGCAGGAAAAGAAGCTGATCTAAGCAATTAGACGGCCTTAGTAGGAGAGGAGCTTTCGGGCTCCTCTCTTTTAAAGACTGACACTGCACCACTCTATAGGAGAGTACACCTGCGGGATGGCAGCACGTGAGCCATCTATAGCTCTGCGAATAGGCCATACTACAGATCTGTGGCCTTTGCATCTCGTGGGCAGTTGTCCAAGATAGTAGCGTCTACAGCAGGGCTCATAGACCCACAGGGCGGACAGAACTTCACAGATGTACCAACAGACGCGCCATTCTACCTGTGGGTACAGAACCTGGCAGTGAGAGGCTACATCAGCGGCTACGCATGTGGAGGGATAAACCCACAGACACAGCAGAGCGAGCCATGTGATGCACAGAACAGGCATTATTTCAGGCCAGGGAACAACATCACACGAGCACAAGCAGCGAAGATAGTCTGGAACACCTACTTCCCTGGTTGCGACCCTCGCTAACAGGCAGGTCTCGTAAACTCAGAAAGAGGAGGTAATTTAGTGCAGAAAAGGTGGCCATAAGGCCACCTTTTCTGCGTGTACGAAGATCGCATTTAGGTAAGCGTCGGGTGACAGAGCTACCGCCTACCCAGCCCGTGCAGGTCACCAAACACCAACTGTACAGGAGTTGGCGCCCTGGTTGCTCCCTATGAGGCTAGTGTTCCAGCCGCAGTTGCACAAAGGTGACGTAGAGCCAAGCACAGACGGGTCCGTAATCGCCTACAGCTAAATGCGTAGCTCGTGCGTGAACCCGATTCAACAGTAACCAGCCGGTGCCAACTGCGGCTGTAGGACTAGGGCGTGGTTACAGAGAGCGCCCTGTGAATGAGTCACGGGCTACACTTGGGAAGTCTCCTTCGGAGACTCCGCTGCACGGATCAGTCCCGTAGGGACTTCCCAACGTATAGCCCGTGATTCATTCACAGGGCGGTATTTGCAAACACGCTCTAATCTGTGATCGCCGGGTTCTCAGCAACGATAGTGTCAGCCAGCACGAAGGTCTTATCGGCGATCTCTTGCAGCCTGCTGATCATTTGTACACGCTCGGACGGCGTGCCCAGGTGCAGCTCATCAAGCCAGCTTGCCTGTTGCTCTGCCGCCTGACGCTTGCCGGAGTCTGGCCCATCCACCAGCAGTATCGTGGTTGCGGCCAGGAAGTAGGGAGTGATCCAAACCGAGGCCCAGCTTCAGCGACTGAAGCTGTTAAAACGGCAGATGTATGGCCAAGCTGGGTTCCCGTTGTTACACAAGCGGATGGGTGCATCGCGCGCCAGTGCTGCCCATCCAACACACAGGGCATGACGTGGGACCAGCAGCGGCAGCTTAAGTTCAGCGGTAGTGTCACTGAGCCGATCGGTGCGCGCGTCCTCGGCTGCGCTCGCGCACGACCGAGCGTTGACGGGTCAGTGGGCGAGCACGCGTGCGTTACAGCTCCGGTGTGGACCAGGCTGCCTCAAGCGCCATTCCGTTGTTGTCCAGGAATAGCAGATTGCGGAGCCCGCCTTGGTCCATGATCGGTGACATAGGGACACCGTGTGCCGCTAACCGCTCCTGCAGTGTGTGACCTGCTCGCTCATCTGGCAAGGTCAACGAGAGATGGGAGAGGAACGTTGAGCCCGGGTCAAAGACCCGCGCTTGCAACACTGCTTCATCTCGACTGAGCAAGGGTGCCTTGGCATATTCGAAGAAGTGCAAGAAGCCCCCGTGCGCTGCAGTGCTCCCGAGGGCGAGGCCACAGTGGCGTCCGTGGAGCGAACCGCTCGGCGCGCTGAACAGAAGTTCCATCCCCAGCACCTCACGGTAGAAGTGCATGGTCGCGTCCAAATCTCGCGTCACCAATGCCACATGGTTAACACCCTGCCAGGGCGGCGGGGTCTGGGAAGCGTCCGAAGCCATATTCTCCATGCTGGACCTCCGTGTGTTCGGCTCTCTTTTGGTTGGCTGCTGGGGCGGGTGGTATGCGTGTTGGCCCTATTATAGCATCCTTGTCTTTCACGTACAATCAGGAACCGATCCGGGAGTGGGGGAGTGGTGAAGAATGCAGATAAAAGGTAAAGTAGGAAGATGGAAAATCGAGAATGCCCAAAGTGCCCAAAGTGCCAAGCAACGGCCTCAGCTGTGAAGGCAGGGTTCAACAGAGGAGGCAGTCAACGTCTACGATTAGCCCGCGCGATAATCCTCCTCAGACACCGGCTCTAGCCAGGTGGGTTTTCCAAAGGTGATAGCGAGATGCTGCATGGCGTGCTCTTCTTCGGGGTGCGCCCCATGCCAGTGCTCTGTGCCTGCCGGTACGTGTACTACGTCGCCCGCGACCGCATCCAGCGCCTGGCTTCCCCGCTCCTGTACCCGTCCACGCCCCTGGAGGAAGTAGAGCACTTGCTCTCCAGTGTGGACGTGCCAGAACGTTCGCGCCCCGTGCGCGAAGGTCACGCGGTTGGCGCCGAGCTGGCAGCCCTCGTTGGTGGCTACGGGCTGATAATAGACATGGCCGGTGAAGTTATCCGGCGCTCCTTGCTGGCGTGGTACGTCGTCCGCGTGCTCGAAAAGTAAGCTCATCTTCTGTCTCCTTACTTACGATTGATGCATACCTACCTTGCTTTATGCCTGACAGGCCCAACATCGTGGCAAACCGTAGGTGGTTTTGGGTCCATTTAGAGGGTTATGCATCCATCACTACTTATATTCTGAAGTGATTATGCTAACGCGTCGCCGCTGCCCGGTGCCAACTGCAACGCTCTTGAAGATTCCGGGAACTACGAGGCGAGCAGACACGGTGATAGCACTCTCGTCAACCGGCACTCACCCGCCCAACCACCTCCTCGGCCAGCCGGGCGACGATATCATCCGGATATGGATAGATCAGCATCAGGATGATGTGTGTCGCTCCAGCGTCAACGAGCGGCTGGAGCGTCGCGACCGTGGCAGGTAGGTCGTCATAGTTGACCCGCGTCTGCACGCTGAGCTCGATCTGCCTGGGATCGCGGCCCACAGCGGCGCAGTGCTCGTGCAAGATACGCACTTTATGCTTGAAGGTCGCCACATCGCCGCCCACAAAGTTCCACACGTCGGCGTAGCGCGCCACGACACGCAGGGTGAGCTGCTCGCCACCTCCACCAATGACGAAGGGCGGATAGGGCTTCTGGACCGGCTTTGGCTCGCAGCGGGCCTGCTTGAGCTGGTAGTAGCGCCCATCGAAGTCGGTGAGATGCTGCGTGAAGAGCAGCCGGGCAATCTCGCAAGCCTCACCGAGGCGGTGTATCCTCTCAGCGGGCGCGTAGAGCGGAATGCCCATACTCTGGTGCTCGTACTCGTTCCAGCCGGCACCGATGCCGAAATCAAGGCGACCGTTGGAGATCACGTCCACCGTGGCAGCCATATGCGCATGTACCGCAGGATGTCGGTAGGTGTTGCCTGCGACCATCAGACCGACGCGCAGACGCGTAGTTTGGGCTGCCAGGGCCGCCAGCAGCGTCCACCCCTCGAAGCATGGACCATCCAGGTCGCCCTGGATCGGCGCGAAATGGTCAAAGAGCCACGCATGCTCAAAAGCAGCGTTGCGGTCAGCGTCCCGCCAGACCTTGAGCAGCGCATCGTATGTCGTATGCTGTGGTGCCGTCTTGATTCCCCATCTTAGCTTGGTCATGGCTTGTTCTCCTCTATTTGGTACCCACAGTTGTCTTGTGTAGCTACACAGCGCGCGGAGTCACGTTCAACGGGACAGGCTTGATCATGCCTGTCCCCTTATGTTAACACAGTATATGTTCGCCCAACTCGGTCAATTCAGCGGCCTGACGTACTCTGTAACTTTCCGTTGGTCTCCGGGGTGAGCCTGGTGATACGGATTGCTGATCATCAGTCATTACCAAGGCAGTAGTAGTACCGGGTAAACTGATCTCTCCAGAATAATCGTCTGCGCCAGCACGTTCTGCCGAGAAAGTACGGCTCTAATGGTGTGACGTTTCAGATTGTAAAAATAAGAACTCAGCCACCCGGCGCAGCGACGCGCGAGCTAATAAGGTTCGCGAAGTGCGGTGCGTGCGGTTCGAGTGCAGTGAGGACACGCTCCATGTTCTGTGGTGGTCTACGAAGATCGGAAGCCTGGTCAATTATGATCTGTACAACAACATCAGGAGCCAGATCGTAGAGGTACAGCAGAAAACCGTCCGGCGATTGGGCTCGGATCTTCAGCGGAACCAGGACTTCTTCCGAGAAATCACGCAGGTTGTGGGTGACGATCACTTGTGATCTGGATATAAGAGCTGCTGCGAGGACATGGCGGTCCTTTGGGTGATTGGACATTGTAGGTGTCAGCCGCTCGTGGCCGGTAACGAGCGCTTCAGGGAAGTACGATTGCAGGGTTTGTATCAGCCTCTGCGCCTGCACCTCAGTTGAGCGCCCCGTGCTGACCAGATTGCGGCGTACTTCCTCAAGAATATCGTCGGTCCAGTGTGGGCGGAAAAGGCCTATATCCGCAGAGCGCAGTAATAAATCGCGAAGAGGGGCTGAGAACAATACGTTTGAATCTAGGACTGCATGGAGGACAGATCCTCCATTAGGCATAGTTAGGCATAGTCACCCATTTCCTCTCCTAACCGGGTGAGTTCGGCTAGGCCCTCTCTACGCTCGGCATCGCGCTGCTGCTTGTATGCCATTACTTCTTCAAAGAGGAGCCGCCTGTGTTTCCCTGTTCTTGTGAAGGGCAGCTTTCCTTCTTCCATGAGCTTTACCAGGTGAGGGCGCGAGATGTTGAGGATATCCGCCGCCTGCTGCGTGGTAAGCTGTTGGCCGACTGAAACGATGGATACCGTCTGCCCTGACGCCAGTGCGTGTACCATCTTGTGTAAGAGTGGGAAGATCGAAGGTGGAAGATCGATCTCTTCTCCACCGGCGCTTACCAGCTTGAGACTACCGCCCTCGCGACTCTTCTCCAGTAGAACTTCAATTCTACTCAGATCAGGCTCGACATGCTTATGATTGTGGGGAGAACCAGGGTCAGTGGCGGGCAGCATTTGAAACCTCCTTTTCAGGAGATCATATTAGCACAAAATCGAAATAAACGCAACGAATTGGCAATAAGAAGCCATATATGTTCCTGCAATACTCATTAACAATTACCACCGACTTTCAGGACGGTCAAAGTGGTCAGGTGGCGCTTCTCCTCTTGGCAGGGTCGGGTTTGAGGCATGAAACTCTTCGAGGCTTATCCGGGACCGCATCTTCTCCTTCTGTTGTCGAGCCCAATCTTCCTTCTTCTGTTGAAGAACCTCATCCTCGTCCTTTTGCTGTTGGGCTTGCTCTTCCTCTTTCTGTTGACGCGTCTCCGCTTGCTCCCGATGCTGCCGAACCCGGCCTTCGTCTCTCTGCTGACGAACTTGCTCTGCCTCATGTCGTCGACTAGCGCGATCTTCCTGCTTCTGTTGGCGGGTTGGAACCGCCTGTTCATGGGGCAAGTTCCGCACGGCAACGTGTCGTTCTTCTATATTAGCGGATGTCGTGATCTGTAACTGCTTCCCGGTGGCCGTGTCCATGACCACTTGGGTGCTTACTAATGCCTTGTACCGCATGCCTCGTTCCGGCGTGAGTGGCATCTGCGGTCGCTTTGTGCGTATAAGCGACCACGGCCATACGCGAGGGTTCAAACCTCCGGGGCAGTCGGAATAAGGGCACTGTTCGCCGTCCACCGTAAAACTGAAGCAGCGTTCACACTGCTCGCACCACAGCCAAGCAACGGTCTGATAAGTGTCGCCAATCAATGGTGTTTTCGGAAATTGAGGTTCCAGACGGCGAATACGCTCCCATTCATATACGTGTGTTCCCTGGTCATCACAGTCCTAATATGGGCATTCATCAACACCCGACATCGTTTCTGGGCTCGTTTGCCAACCCGAAGGAAAGCACCGCTCGCAGCTCTTGCACCACAACCAGTGATTGGAACTCACGATACCCTCCCTTTGCTTGCTTTACTACGAGTGGTCAGCCGAGTTTACGCAAACAGTAGCAGAACAGAAATCTCCAACATGTCGTGGGTAAGCTGCGGTTGTCATGAGCAGGTACGGTGATGAACCTCTGCCCTTCGCCAAGTAAGAACGCCTTACGAGCGCAAAGAACTGTGCGCTGATGAACCCTCTACTATGCTAAGCGACTGCTCTAACCGCCTAATTATACAAGAGCATTTTACTGGAACCAAGAAAAGGGTGAGATTCATGGTCAGCACAGAACTAATCTCCGCATGGGCTGGGCGAACGATTCTTTTTGCTTTGCATCTTGCCTTCGAGAGACCTCGGATGACAGCATCCTCTCCAATCACCGACACTCTGTGATATAATCTCCTCACCCCAGCGGCTCTCTACAGCGAGTCGTCTATGTACAACTAGTACCACCCAATCTCCCAACGTGCCTTCCAAACAGCACGCCGGCTTTACTTACTCCACCGCCAGGAGCCGACATTGAGCGAGCCTACTCCTAACCTCAACTGGATCGCGTCCTTTATATGGGGCATCGCCGACGATGTGCTGCGAGACGTCTTTGTGCGTGGCAAGTATCGCGACGTCATCCTGCCCATGATCGTCATACGACGCCTCGATGCTGTCCTGGAGCCAACCAAGCAGGCTGTTCGCGAGATGAAGATACGGCTGGACGACCTCGGCATTGCCAACCAGCACGCTACCCTCTGCCAGGCTGCGGGCGAAGCCTTTTACAATACCTCCACCTTCACCCTGCGCGACCTCAAATCACGCGCTCGGCAGCAGCAGCTCAAGGCTGACTTTGAGGCATACCTCGACGGCTTCAGGCATCCCGTCCCTGATAGCGAACAAAGGAGCAACTTACATGGGGAATAGGCACACGAAGCCATTTATCGCAGCACTATTGCTTCTCCTTACGTTGCTCGGCGCGCTTCCCGTTACCTGGTCACAAGCACAAACTGCCACACCAGAGTTGAGCCGGTATTTCAAGGAGACGCAGCACTACGTAAAAGGGCGGTTCCTGCTCTACTGGATGTCTCATGGCGCACTGGAACAGCAGGGCTACCCTCTTACCGAGGAGATAAACGAGCAATCGGACGTAAACGGCAAAATATACACGGTTCAATATTTTGAAAGAGCCGTCTTCGAGTACCACCCGGAGAACCCCGCGCCTAACGATGTGCTCCTTTCGTTGCTCGGTAGCCTGCTCTACAAGCAGAAATATCCGGCGGGTGCGCCCAGCCAAGCACCTAATACGCTCGCCGGTTCAGTGCTTTTCTCTCAAACAGGCAAACGGAGTGGCGGTAGCTTCCTGCAATACTGGCAACAGCATGGCGGCCTGGCTCAGCAAGGATACCCTATCTCGGACGAGTTCCTTGAGAAGTCTGCTCTTGACGGCAAGATATACAAGGTCCAGTACTTCGAGCGTGCTGTCTTTGAGGAGCACCCTGAGAACCAGGCACCCAACAATGTGCTGCTATCCCAGGTGGGCAAATTCCGTCTGCAAGGCAAGTATGCTGACACTTCTGTGCTTCCTAAAGCCGCCCCACCTCAGCCAGATGGCATTGGCCTCACTAAAGACGCCTGGGAGGCCATCCACGGTAGCCAAGACCCATGGGACCCGAATATGCCTGGTATGGGCATCGACTTCTTGCCGTATCAAAGTCACCGTTTCAGTATCTACTATACGCAGAACACCCGAATCTATCAGCTAACCAGAAGGTTTGAGCAAGGTGAAAGGTTAGACTACGCCCGGGTCGAGAGCCAAGCCCTGCTGCCGCTTGATGCGCGCATGGTAGGTGAATCCAGGTCAGTTGATATGCTTGAGGGCAGCGCCGCTGTTGTGACAACATATCGGAGTAACATCCTTGCCTCAACGTTAGCTGGAGCTGTGCCTCCGTACGGCACTAGCCCCGATGATGTATGGTACGGCGCGGCGCCGGGGACCTTCTACGTGGAGTACCAACAACTTGATGCTCAAGTTGACTCAGTCTACCAGTACTTCATTGCGGCGGGTGATCCTGGATCGCCTGCCCCCGACGCCGCTGCGCCCAACTACCACGGTCCGGGCGGTCTCGGTCTGCCGCGAAGCACATGGGAAAAAGCGTACTCGCAGGGCGATAGCCAGCCCAACGGGAAAACTATTGAGTACGCAGGTGGAAGGTTTCTCGCTGACTTTACCTCGCGGAACCTCATTTCCGAACTGACAGCTTACCTACGCAACCAGCCCTTAGGCGAGGCTGCGGGCATCGCATTTGCCAGGAAAGTTAGCAAGAGACTGGTACCCTCCGACGCGCAGCTCCTTATCCAGAAAAAGCTTCACAGCTCAGAGATAAACGGGAACGCTGATAACTTCATTTACTATGCCGACACATACTTTAGCTCAAGCCTGAAGACCACCTACAAACAGGGCACAGTGTCATGGCACGGGGCTTCACCGGGTACCTTCCATATTGTGTTCGAAGGCAACCAATATCCCCTGCCGCAAGTTTACAAAATGACCATCAGATTGGGCAACATCCGCCCTATCCAGTAAAGCTTCGCAGCCAAGAGCGCACAGTTTGAACCGGTTGGTATTAATGTGTGCTGTCTCAGTATGGAAGAGAGCAGGTAAAACCATGGAAGAATTCATTGCCAACGTCAGCCCAAAGGG
The DNA here is from genome assembly GCA_030945985.1 of Chloroflexota bacterium. Taxonomy (GTDB): domain Bacteria; phylum Chloroflexota; class Chloroflexia; order QHBQ01; family JADMIH01; genus JADMIH01. Next base: position 8,010 of record JALYYZ010000029.1, on the reverse strand, counting down.
GCAGATCACGCTGCCTATGGAAATCGGGAAGCAGTTGAGCATCAAGCCGAAGGACAAGGTGGCGCTAATGCTCGACGACGATGGCGTGAAGGTGACGCCCGCAGTTGGCTAGGCGAGAGTTTCCAGACTATACCCGCTCTAAAGGAGCCGCGCACGCTGGAGGATATGACCAGGATTGCCAACGAGGAACATGCGCTACATGTGGCCTCGGAAGGCTTGTAGTCGCCCATCCAATAGAGAGCATACGGGAGTAACGACCCTGATGACCGTCGAAAAAAGCTTCGACAAAGTGGAAGGCATGAGCCGCCAGGAGCCTGACCAGAGCCTGTTATGCACTTTCGAACTGTATTCTTCGATACATGGACAGAAAGCATACCGCTACGCCTGAGCTTACCTGTTTGTTAAAGGAACGGAGCCATAAGCATGATTCATACTAAGAGTCTCGACCTATTCGCGGGCATCCCGGTCGCCGACTACGCGGCGGCATTGACGTGGTACGAACGGCTGCTGGGATCCCCGCCCATATTCTTGCCAAACGACATAGAGGCTGTGTGGGAGCTTGCGGAGCACCGGTACGTGTACATTGAGCAGCGCCCGGAACACGCCGGTCATGGCAAGCACACAATCTTCGTTGATGATCTCGATGCGGTGGTCGCGCAGATCGCCGATCAGGGACTCAACCCCGCAGAGCGGGAAACATACTCGAACGGCGTTCGCAAGACAACATACCGCGATCCCGACGGGAACGAGATCGCGTTCGGGGGCGCTCCGGTATAACGTGATGTGGTAGGAGGTGGCAGCTTACCTGTCACACTACTACGAACTAGTATTTTACCTGGGCGCGGGCTTGCTGTTATGCTTTCAGTCGGGCAGCTTAAAGACAGGGTTCATAACAGGCACCAGGCTCCGACGTGCAACCTGCACCTTACCGCACGCGGTGACAACAGGCCGGCAGGATCAGCAAAGAGGCTAATCCTACAGCCGCACTTGTAAACCAGCGACCATGAGCTAGGCACAAAGGTCTATTTTTGGCCGCTGGTGGAGAAGTTGCCGTTATGTGTGAGTCTAGGCTGAAAATCCCTTGCGTGACCCAGGTGCGACTGTACGACTAACGGCTGTTTAGAATGGATAGTTGCCGGGCGTATAAGTCTCTACAAGGGAGGAAGCACGCTGTAACTGCTGATTATCCAAGCTTACCAGCGGACTGCTGGTTTGCTCAGCGACCGCAACGTAGATGGCGTCTCCTGCCTTGAGACGCAAGTCTGCGGCAATCGCGGCTGTTCTCCTGACCATCTGAGTGTCCAAAGTGAGGAACTGTATGGCCGCGTGATAGTACAGATAGGGTATTAGTCGTTTCGCCGAGTGAGACAACCCCGCTTGCCTGGCGACTGCCGCAATCACCTCGATTACCAGGAACTCCGGGGCAAGCACCTGCCCGCCCCTGGCAACATACTGGCTCAACCAAAGGAGGCTATCAGAATGGTTTACGTCATGGGCCACAAGCCGGCTGGTCCAAACACTGGCATCAACCACTACCGTTCCGTGCATAAAGGTTAGTCCCGCCCGTCGCGTATGGCGTCAACTGCGCTAACGCCTCTGGGCCAATGCGCGCTGATCTCAGCTACCAGCGCCTCCACATCCATCACCTCGCCGTTACTTCCCTCAACTCTATCGCCCTCTCTGTCTCTTTGCATAGGCATAATGAGCGCCAGCAGTGTGCCGCCCTCTGTTACCTGTATCGTTTCGCCCTGCCTCTGCGCACGGTGCAATACTTCGCTTACTTTATCTTTTAGCTCGTGTAGCTCAATTGTGGTCATGTCACAACCGCTCCTTCTTCTGTTCCTTTTGGATACGCTGCTTTCCTTCTCTGGATGTTGTCAATATTATACCGCAGGCCGAGGCGCCTTCTCCTATGGCTTGCTCTAAACCACGCGTCAGATCGACCAGGGGCTCGTGGCTGAGACGATACATGACGTAGTAGCTGTTGCGTTGCGTGGAAAGCCAGCCTGCCTCCTGGAGGATTTTCAGGTGCTTGGAGATGGCAGCCTCTGAAATCCCTATGAGACCGGCTATTTCCCGCGTGGAACGGGGCCGCTGTCCAATCAGTTGGAGGATCTGCAGGCGGGTCATGTCCCCGGCCGCTCTCAGCATCTTCAGTACCCGTTCCGGTGGCACGGGCGCTCGCCCTTCCTCCTGTAGCTCCTTTACGGAGTAGGTTATGAGCATTGATATGAAGGCATCCTCTTGCACATGCTCACCTGCACCTTCGCCTGGGTCTTTTTCCGCAGCTTCGGCACCTTCTCCCGCCTTTCTTATGACAAGTGAGAGATGAGGCCATACAAAGTAGGAGGGCGACAAGAAAAGGTGGCTTTTACCGTCCAAGGCTATGTTAGCTTCTGGCGAACGAGATAGAGAAACTGTTCTGCTTTCACGGTTTAGCACCAGCTCTGATGAGAGACCCTCAAGCAATGCAAATGCTCCCCCCTGGAAGAGAACCCTCCCATGGCGTGTGATGTCGTCGAGGAATAGTCTCTCAAGCCGTTCCCAATCAGCTGACATACAGTGCTCCCAGTAGGCAGCAAGGAAGTCACAAAAGCGGCTTTGGCTTTGCTGTGGGTTCGAGAGGAGCTCTTGCACGATGCTAATAGAGCGTGGATACAACACCCTGGTGCGGGCCAGCAGTAGCTCCTGAGCAGCCGAATCGCTGAGGAATGGCTCCAGCAGGATCTTAGCGGCGACGGAACCCCCTTTGGCGAGGGCGATGAGGTAAGTGAGCACCGGCTCTGCATAAGCCGTGACCTCTACAGTGCGAAGGGTCGCCAGCTCATCATGGAACGAACGAAAGTCCGAGTGAGGCCAAATATCCCAGAAGATCGCTGTTTGCTGCCCGTACAGGAACTCGAACCTCTGCACTTCTGCCTTTAGAGCAGGGCTCATCCTCTTGCGAGCTTGCAAGACCCACGGTATATGTAAGGGATGGTGCCGGCAATCGGCGACCACATGTAAGCTTCGCAGCGTTTCGCGAATAGGCGAATACCCGAACGCTACCTGTTCCGGACTGAGCATGCCGACGTGCGAATTGCTGATCATCCTTGTAACCTGCCCCATTTGATTATCTGTTTAGTAAAATAGTTGACCAATGCTCACAGGATACGGTAAGTTGATCAGGGAAGCAAGCAGCGAATTACGCTTTCACGTTCGCGCATATTGATACGCTTTGTCACGGATCGCAATACAAATAGTGTGACGAAGGCGAGTTACGCTTTCAGCTTCGCGCACGTTGGTACGGTGGGTTTCAAAAGGAGGGGACGCTATGCTACTTGAGGATCTGCTATTTTTGGATGAGCTTGCGGCAGTTGACCGGTTGTCAGGCGCCATTCTCGTAGCCATGCACGGTGAACCCTTATTCACTAAGGCATACGGGTTGGCTAACAAAGAGAAGAAGTTACCGAACCAGATTGATACCAGGTTCAACCTGGGCTCGATGAACAAGATGTTCACGGGCATAGCCATAGCCCAGCTTGCCCAATGCGGCAAACTCTCCTTCGGAGACCCTATCAGCAAGTACCTGCCCGGTTTCCAGGGTGCGCGAGGCCATGAGATTACGCTCCACCATCTACTGACCCATACGTCGGGCCTGGGTAATTACATGGCCGACGAGCGCTATGCCACCCTGAAAGCCAACCTCGATAGCGTACAAGATCTCATGCCCCTGATTGACAGTGAGCCCCTTCAGTCTGAGCCTGGCAGCCGATTTCTCTACAGCAACTCCGGCTACATAGTGTTGGGGGCAGCTATCGAGAAGGTGGCAGCTCAGAGCTACTTCGACTACATACAGGAGCACATCTTCGACGTGGCTAGCATGTCCAAATCAGGTTTCTACCGTCGCGACGATGAGGCCCCTGATATCGCTCATAGTTATACTGCAATGGACATGAGCATGCCTGGTAGCATGCCCGGCGCGAGGTCCACACCAGACCGTGAGCCCAGTTCATCCAGCCCGGCGAATGTCACTGCCCGACAGGACAGCAGGAGCTACATGTCAGGCAGAGGCGGTCCCGCAGGCGGGGGATATTCAACAGTGGAAGACATGCTGAGGTTCAGCAGGGCCTTGCTCGAGCATAGGCTGCTCAGCCCCGACTATACAGAAAGAGTGACAACAGGCAAAGTGGGCATGTTGGGTCCCAACGGCGTGCCGCTACTGGACCGCAAGTATGGATATGGCTTCTCGGACGGAGAAGTGGAAGGGGTTCGAATAGTAGGGCACAATGGGGGCGGCCCAGGGGTCAATGCTCAATGCGATATCTACCCGCAGCTAGGCTACACAGTAGTCATCCTCGCTAACTACGACGGCGTCTTGCCCCTGATCCTCAACAAAGTTCGACGCGCTATCATCAACGCCAAAAAGGGGTTCCAGGTAGCATGGTAGTCGAGCCGCCAACAACAGGACCTATCATGGTCGTAGCCGCGCACCCCGACGACATGGAGAGTTGGTGCGCGGGCACGCTGGCGCGCTCGATCAGGGCGGGCGCTGAGGTAAGGCTGCTGCTCGTCACATCAGGGGACAAGGGCTCGAGCGACCCCGGCGCTACTACCCGGCAAGTGGCTGCCGTACGTGAAAAAGAGGCTCTGAGGGCAGCGGAGGAGCTTGGGATAGCTGAGGTCAGTTTTCTGCGCTACCCAGACGGAGAGGTAGAGGATACGATCTCTCTGCGCGGCCGGCTTGTGGAGTACATTCGCCGGTGGAGACCGTTCGCCCTTTTCACGCACGATCCCGAGAACCCTTACCCGACATACATCTCCCACCGCGATCACAGGGTAGTGGGGCGAGCCGCCCTCGATGCCGTATACCCACTCGCGCGCGATCGCCTCTCCTTCCACGAGCTTGAGGAGCAGGGCCTCACCCCGCATCTCGTGCAGCAGGTATGGTTGTTTTCAACCACAGCGCCTATTGCCTACGTAGACATATCAGCAGGCTTTGAGCGTAAGATAGCAGCCCGACTCGCCCACAGGAGCCAAACAGTCGACCCCACTGCCCTGGTTGATAGCTGGCGGGCCAGGTCGCAGAGCATAGGCGCCCCCGCAGGTCTCGACATGGCCGAGGCGTTCGTGGTGCTGGATCTCAGCTAAAGGGGTTGCCAGCAAACAAAGGTAGCAGAGCCTAGTACCTTACTAGTGCAGCTTCATGGACCTTTTAGCTTTTGAAAGAAGAACAAACCAATCAATACCGTAGGGTATTGATTGGTTTGTTCTTGGAAATGAGTGCTCTTTCCCCTAAGAGGTAGTTGGAAGCTGCACTAGTGCAGCTTCCAACTACCTCTAAGCTTTTAGCAGTAAAAAAGAGAAATCAAAACCTGCGGGTTTTGATTTCTCTTTTCCTGGAAAGGAGCGCTCTTCCCCAAGAAGTGGCTGGAAGTTGTACTAGGTTCTGTTTTCAAAGTGTCGCCTTTACGTTTGGCGGCTCACTAGGGTTCGTGCGTAAATTCCCGGTTTGAAAACAGGACCTAGGAAAGTATTAATGGTTACATTCCATCTCACCATCGAGATGGAATGTAACAAAACAATCGCTATTTAGCTGGTGAGGTCCGCCTGCAATCAGGGCAAACACCGAAGAGGACGAAGTGCTTAAAGCAGGGCTCAAAGCCGTACTCGGTGGCTATCCGCTCTCGTAGCGGGTCGAGCGAGCCGTCGGCAAGCTCGGTCTCTGCGCCGCACTCTTTGCAGATCAAGTGATGGTGGGGCTCTGCGGCGATCTGGTATATCGCCTGGTGTCCGGCAGTGTGAGATGTGGCTACCAACCCTGCTGTGGTCAGTATGTCCAGCGTGCGATAAACGGTGGTCTTGTTCGCGAGGGGATAGCTCTTCTGCACCTGGGCGAGCACTTCGTCGGCTGTGATATGACCTGGGTGGCCGACCAGCACTTCCAGCACTTTTTGCCGCCGGGGGGTTAGCCGTATGCCAAGATCGGCGAGCCTCCGGTTATAGTCGATCAATTGTTCATCAGGCATATGTTGGCCTCTTATGATGCCGTGCAGGTGCAGATGCAGGTGCCAGCGCAGTTTCAGGCCAATTCCACCTCGGCCTGTATTTTGTCATACCCTTTGATCTTGTAGATGAGCGTAGAACCTATCCAGCTAACGGCGAATATACCAATGATAACATAACCGATAACCTGGAAGTCGAGATTACCGACAAGGTCCCACATGCCGCCTCTGAGTCCGAACTTACCAACTATGATGCTGAGGAACTCGATAGTACCGACCACAAGGGCAATGAGCACCGAGACGAGGGTGATATTGAGGTTGTAGTAGAGCTTGCGCACCGGTTTGACGAAGGCCCAGCCGTATGCCCCGAGCATCATGATCGAGTCGGTGGTATCGACCACGCTCATGCCGGCAGCGAAGAGGAGCGGGAAGAGCATCACAAAATATATAGGCATCTGCGTCCCGCCCGCTGCTGCCGAGATACCCAGCAGGGCCACCTCAGAGGCTGTGTCAAATCCCAGACCGAAGAGGAAGCCCAGCGGGTACATCTTCCAACTGCGGTCGATCTGGCGCACGATGGGGCCAAAGAAGCGGTTCATCATGCCACGATTGGCAAGGAAGGTCTCAAGCGTCTCTTCGCTATAGGTGCCGCCCTTCGCTACGCGCCGGAACATGCGGAAGACGTCGATGAGCACGAGTAGATTGATAAAGCCGATAAGGTAGAGGAACGAGGCCGACACAAAGGTGCCCAGCAGGCCGCCTATCTCCTTCCACTGGGGAAGGCTTGTCTGTACCACACCGGCGGTGATCGCCACGAGGACGCTGAGCAACACCACGACTGTCGAATGCCCGAGCGAGAAGAAGAAGCCAACCGCAACAGGACGCTTGCCGTCCTGCATCAGCTTACGAGTCACGTTGTCCACCGCCGCGATGTGGTCGGCGTCCACACCGTGACGCAGGCCGAAGGTAAAGGCCAGGAAGCCGGTGCTCAGCACAACTGGGAATTGGGTCGAGGCGAAGAAGGTAATGATCCAGAGCACAGCGTTGAATATGGCCAGTATTGTGTACATGGCGAATATCTTTTTCTTTACTTCTGTCGATTGGTCGTTCAGGATATGCGCAAATATATTGTTCCTGGGTGCTTTGCCCATATTCCCCGGATCGTCTACCGTAGCTATAGCTCTCATTAATATGCCTCCTGCTTAATATGCTTTAAAGGTGCTTTCGCAGCACGATGTCTTATCTGAGTAGTTGCCCTGACCCAGTATATGCCTTTTTGCCACAAGTTGCAATACTATTTGCCACAAGTTGCACTTCTTTTTGCACCGAGTTGCACGCGCATGCATATAAGGTAATACGCCTGCGAAACATCGTTGGATCGGCACTATGACGAATAAGAGGATGTGTCTTTCCGGAACATGCCCAGATCCGCCACTGGAATCGCCCGCATAAGCACGTCGCTGAACCATGTGATGCGCCGCCCGCAAAACATCTGGCGTGCTTTCCTTTATTTAGCGCATAAGCCATTAGGGTGAAGTCGGGCCGAATTGCGTACCGTGAGGTATGATATAAGCCAGGGAACTGCCATGCCGCCTTCAGCAGAGCGAGGCGAAGCAGCGACTATCTAAGAAAATCACAGTTGGCCCGATCCACGGAAGACAAGCAGGGCGGGTTCCACCCTGCTGCCCAGATCGATTGACACCATAGCTATAGACAACACAGGTATTATTCTCTCGACTACGGTGTGCGCCGGTTCGTTGCTGCTCTTGCCTTTGCCATGTCACGTAAGAGGACGGAGAAAACCATGAGAAGAAGGATTACAACAACTCTGGGCACCATTCTGGTGGGTGTGCAAGCTCTACTAGGCCTGGCTGCCTGTGGGGATACCGCAGCGCCCTCGACCCCAACACCGGCTGCGCAAAGCACGCCCACAAGAATGCTCGCCGCCCCCACCGTAGTAGCACAAGGCACCTCGATTGGAGTACCGCCGGCGGTAGCGAGCGTGACGGGCCAGAGTACCCTGGGC
>JALYYZ010000017.1 GCA_030945985.1 Chloroflexota bacterium | reverse complement strand
CAGCGCGCTGCCTGATGACGCTCAGCCAGCCACCAAGTGGTGTGAGATAGTTGTTCATGTCGTGGGCCAACACCTCAATCAGCTCCTCAGCGGTGGCTCTGCTAGCAGTCTGTGCGGCGTCCTGCGTTATCCTTTCCACCAACTCGGCGCGGTGGGTAACAGACCCTATCCAGCGGGCCACGGCTTCGAGGAAATGCAAATCCTCCTCGTTGTAGCGGTTTTCCTGTCTGGTGGAAACCTGCACCACACCACGACGCATGCCGTCAACGGAGAGGAGCACGCTCATCTGTGAGCGCACCCCGAGGTCGATGCGCACGCCAGGCAACTCGGCGAGGTCTTCATCTAAGCGCCCCGAGATATGGGACGCGCCTGTGCTGTAGACGCCTACCGCGATGCCTCCGTCCGCCACAGCCTGGACGTTCAGGCCGAGCTCTCGCTGTTTCCGGCCCAGGGCGGTATGGCTCGTGCCGCGCGCTACCAGTGAGGAGCTCGCCTGCTCGTATAGGAAAGTATCACTCTTCTCACTGCACAGCGCCTCTGCGACCAGGTTGGCCGCGCAGTCAAGAGTGGCATCGAGGTCAGTGGCATCGAGGTCGAGAAGTTGTTCCAGGGTGGCAAGAAGCCTTACACCGGCAGGGATTGCGCCGGCTTGCGCCGCCATCGGGGATATGCCGGAGTCTGCCGTGTGCTCATCGGGAGGCGTGCCATCACTCATACGGCCCGGCAACCGGCCTGCAGGCGTGGCAGTGCCTTCACCGTTGTACATGAGAGGTTGCAAATGCCTCTTTGCTGTCATGATCTGCTCCGTTTCAGGGCGGGCATCTGCGTGGGAGCCCCGAGGAGCATTCCAGAGATCATCCCATTGGCCTCGCACGAGGGAGCCGACTAACATAGAAGGCGCGGGCGGAAGAAGCTGTTCAAGTGCGACCGACACCCGCGAGGGCATATACACTATGCATCTCATCGGGTTAGCCGCCAGGTCTATATCACCTGTTACTAATCAGTATACCACATTCAGTATTCAGCAGGCGGCTGTTATTGGCGCGTTCTGCTGGTGGCCTTCACGCCATCTTTAGAGAATAGCAGAAGAACAGCAGAAGGGACTCGAGTTGTTTCTCTTACTCACGCTACGCAGTTCGGCCTGACTTCACGCCTGGCCGTCGTCTGTATAGCGCCTGGGGTCGTGCGTAACCGCCATGTGAATTTTCTTATCCTAAACGCACAAGCGCTCGCTAAACTTCTGCGGGCGCATACACCGGCAGTGGGGTTTCACCCGACTTCCGATGGAACCGGCTCCCTGATCTGCACTGCCTTCCCAGTCAGGGCGGCGGGTGCCTGCTGCGGGTGGCGTGCATCTGGGGAAAGGAGCGAGACGGCTGCGCGCTCTGCACAGCTCAGCGCAGCCCAAATGGAGAGCATCTCTTCACGGCTGCAATCGAGGCGCGACATCGCCCTCTCGAAATCACTTACAGCCGAATTCTTGTCGAGTTCTTCAGTGCAGGTTGGTGCCTGCTCTGCTCCGGCAGGGGGCTGAGTGGTACCTTCGTCCATCAGATGCGATAGAACCTGGGCAAGTAGCGCCAGCGTCTCGCGTGCTTGTTGTGTACCTGTGGGCGTGCAAACTGCCAACATTGTCTTGCTCCTTTACAGCCGAAAACCGCCCCGTTATGAACGTAGGCAAGACCGCCGGCAATACTCGACGGTATAAAAGGGCTCTAAAGCTGCTGCGCCGCACCGCCCTAATTTAGTATTGCTGCCACCATCAGGCTAACTATATAGTAACGCGAACTACCTGTGGGCTTATGTTACCGCCAGAGCGATTATCTGTCAAGCGGGCAACTGTAGCCTTGCGTTGCGCTGCTAAATGCAAGTTGATTGCAGAGGAGTAGTAGGGGCTTTTCCTTGCTCATGTCGCTGAACTGGGCATCAGAGGAGGTGTAGCACTCCGCAGACTGTATCTTTGGCTCCTCTTGCAGCAGCGCCTGGTCTGCTCCGTTGGGGCTGCACTAAGGACATGTACAGAGATAAGTTGACAGTTGCCGCGCTCGCCATGCTACGTCAAAGTCGCCAACTTACTTGCGGAAGTCTCCTAAGCTTGAACATTTTCTTCGATCAAAGCTGAGCCTGGTGCCATTGGCTATGCTATACCTGGTGTTGCACTCGTACTGGGTAGACCTGGTCTGGTCGGCGCTCTGCACGCCTACCGTGGTTGAGTAGCCGTGAGTGGTCACATTAGAGTAGATGATGTCGAATCTGGGTTGGCCTTCATAAAGTACCACCTCGAAGTCTGCTGTGGCGTCATTTGACACGTAGTCCGCGTGCCACCTGATGTTGAAGGTGCGGTTAGGCGCTGCGCCTGAAGTAGATGTGTATATACCCCTGGTGTCATCAAGGTTGGTGTTGAGGTCGTCCCAGTAAGCAGCTATGGCATCACCAAGCAGGGGCGAAGGCAAGCAGAAGTTAGTGCCTGAGCTGCTGGTTGCGCTGAATTGTAGGTTGCCCTTGTTGGAGGCGTTTACGCTGGTGTAGGTGTTCTCATACAAGGAGTAGGAGAAGGGTAGCTGTATGTTCACCGTGCAGCTATTGCAAGTAGAGCCTGTGACGAGGGTTATAGCAGGCACTATGGTAGCGCCCGTGGAGGCGACGTAGAGGTAGTTGGCGTTTGTGACGCACACCTGAGTGGCTGTTGCCGTGATGGTAGAAGTGCGCGTAATCGTGGCTGTGCTGGTTGCACTGATTGTAGTGGAAGCACTATTGGTGGAAGTAGAAGTAGCTGTAGGCACTGTTGTGTTGGTAGAGGTGTTGCTGGGCGTATTGCTTGGACTATTCGTTGATGTTCTTGTGGGGGTATTCGTGGGGCTGTTAGTAGGTATGCTGGTGAGGGTCACGGCAGAAGTGTTGCTGGGAGCCGTGGTGGGTGTGCCGGTATTCGTGGTAGTGGTTGTGGGGGAGTCGGTGCCGGTGGCTGTGCCTGCGGCAGTGCTCATAGTAGTGGCCGTGGGGGAGTCGGTGCCTACAGCAGTGCTCGTCATTGTGGCTGTGGGGTTCCCCGGACAGGAGCTGTTGTATCGATAGTTGTTGGGTGTGCCTGTGAAGCCGCCTGCCGGACCTGCCCCACCGACCGCGTAGAAGGACGTGCCTGCGGTGCTACCTTGCAAGCGATACTTGGGCTGCGGCTGCGCGTCTATGAGGTTCCAGGCGTTGGTTGTCGGGTCCCATGCCTGCGCATCGTTACTCGCAACGCCTGCGACTACTCCACCCGAAAGGATCCACTTGCCGTTGAGAGTGTCTGATGCAGCTCCCCAGCGCGTGGCCGGTAGATCGGCTATATCGGCATCGTTCCATGTGGATGTGGGCACGTCGTAGCGGTAGGTCTTGTTGGTATCAGGCGTGCCGCCCGCCGCGTAGATGGAGCCGTTGAGGGCTACTGCCATCAAGAAGCCGCCGGGCGTCGGGTAGGCGGTAGTAAGCCCCCATGTGTTAGTGGCTACACTGTACACCTCCACATCGGGTACTCCAATGCTCGATGCGTTGAAGCCGCTGATCTTGTATATCTTGCCTGCCAGGTAGACTGCGGCCTGGGCGCGCGTGGCGACGCTGGAGGGCTGCATTGTGGTGTAGCTGTTAGTCACAGGGTCGTAGCGATAGAGGCTGGTGGTGACCGCGCTTGTACTGTCGCCACCGCTGAGTATGTAGTTGTATCTACCGTCCGTGACTGCCGAGGCATTCTCGCGAGCAGCGGTCAGAGGCGCTATAGCAGTCCAGCTATTTGTTGTGGGATCGTAGCTGTAGGAGTTGGTGACGAAAGCCCCATGGCTGACACCGCTGAAGCTGTAGAGCTTGCCGGCAAGGCCGGTCATTGCCTGGTCCCGTATGTCCATAGGGTAGGGGGCCTGGTTTGTCCAGGCGTTGTTGCAGGCAGGGGTCCTGGTCACCGTGGGTGTAAGGGTAGAGGTTGGTGTAAGGTTAGGGCAGTTGTCATTGATGCCGGTGACGGTAAGCGTGTATGTAGAGGCGCATGCGTTCAGGGCGCTTTCGGAGACGACGACCAGCAGATTAGCACCGGCGGGCATATCGATAGAGAAGCTCTCGGCGGCAGAGGAACCTCCGGCGTCCGCCAGGTAGTTAGCACATACATCGGCGGGGTTATAGCTACCCAGGTATGCGGCTGTGATCAAGTTGGTTGTGCAGCCTGCGCTTGCTAACTGAATGGTGACACAGGTGGTAGCTGCATTGGTGTTATTGAAGGTGTAAGTCTTGTACCTGACGGCTGCTGTCGGGTTTGTCGTGCCGGGGCAGCTTTTCTGTGTGCCGCAGGCGCCGGCAGGGTTTACACGTGTGAGATGGCCTGTCTGGGTGGTCGCTCCGGTCAGATTGTCGGTGATCGGTGCGCCACAAGACTGTGGTGTGCCAGTACTGCTGACCGTGCTCGTGGAAGTGGCCGTGCCGGTCAGCGTGTTGGTAGCTGTGCTCATGGAGGTGGCCGTGCCGGTCAGCGTGTTAGTAGCTATGCTCGTGGAAGTGGCCGTGCCGGTTAGCGTGTTGGTAGCTGTGCTCGTGGAGGCGACTGTAGCCGTGTCTGTCGCCGTCGGTGGCGCGGTCACGGTGGGTAGCGGTGGTGTATTGGTCACCGTGGGGGTAACTGTGGGCGTGTTGGTAGAGGTGTTAGTGCTGGTTGGGGCAATCGTTGGTGTATTGCTAGGTGTGTCGGAAGGAGTGCTGCTAGGTGTGTCCGTGGGCGTGGGTGTAACAGTGGGAGTGATTGTGGGTGTATTACTAGGTATGTTCGTGGGCGTGTTGGTGGGAATATTAGTGGATGTGAGTGTATCGCTCGGTGTATTGCTCGGGGTGCTGGTAGACGTATTGGATGGTGTATTGGTGTTAGTCGGAGTGCTTGTTGGCGTATTGCTCGGAGTATAGGAAGGCGTATTGGTAACCGCCGCTGTGTTGGTAGATGTGTTGCTCGGGGTGTTAGTGCCGGTGGGTGTAATTGTTGGTGTATCACTGGGTGTGTCAGATGGGGTGTTGGTGGGTGTAATAGTGGGGGTGTCAGTAGCTGTGGGTGTAATAGTGGGGGTGATTGTCGGCGTATAGGATGGCGTGTTGCTTGGAGTGCTTGTTGGCGTATTGGACGGTGTGCTGGTGTTAGTCGGGGTGCTTGTTGGCGTGTTGGATGGAGTGTTGGTACTTGTCAGGGTAACGGTTGGTATGTGTGTAATCGTGGACGTGGCGGAGGGGACCGGAGTGTTTGTCGGGCAAGCGGTCTGTGGATACGACCAGTTTAGCTGGGTGCCGGAGGCAGGGCTGGTCGAGCAGGTGAACTGAGTGTAGGCGCTGCCGGTGTCTCGCTGCACGCCCACCGTGCCGGCCCCTGTTGTCATGGTTCCATAGATGGTGCTGAAGCTAGTCCGGCCTTCGTACAGTTGCGCTTCAAAGTTGACGAAAGTGCCGGTCGCAAAGAGCACGGCTCGCCACTCGATATTGAAGATGCGGCTGGGTGCCGTGCCCGACACTGAGGTAAAGATGCCGCACCCCTGTGGGCAGTTTGTAGCGTCTATGCTCGTGTTTAGATCGCGGGCGTAGACGAAGATATTGTTGTTATAGACGCCGGTAGGCAAGCAAGGCTGCCCGGTAGCGGTGAAAGCAGTGGTGGAAGCCGTAGTGAAAGCCAGATTGCCGTTAGAGTTCAGAATCGCGTTTGCAAAAGTCTCGTCGTAAAGCGTGTAGCCGAAAGGCAGCGCGACGGTAATGTTGCACTCGTCGCAGTGGTTGCCCGTGTCCGTGGTGGGGTTTGCCGTGACGATTGTTCCGGTAGTCTGTGTGAAGCCGTAGTTGGTGCAAGGATTGGGTGTACTAGTTGCTGTTGGGATACTGGTTGCCGTCCCTGTGTTCGTCGGGGTGTTCATGATGGTTGGTGTACTAGTTGGGAGAGGTGTGTTCGTCGGGGTGTTCGTGATAGTAGGCGTATTAGTTGGGAGGGGTGTGTTCGTCTCTGTGTTCGTCGGGGTGTTCGTAATGGTAGGCGTATTACTTGGGAGGGGTGTGTTCGTCACTGTGGCTGTATAGACAAACTCATCTGCTCCTACATCGGGCGTGGACGCGTTGCGTGTGTCACCATCATAGTCGTCGGTAAAGCCTGTAACCGGAGTGCCGCCGCTCTCGAGTTGGGTGGCAACTGTAGTATTGATATGCAGAAAGCTCGCGTTAGAACCGTTGGTGCTTAAGAAGGGTGGGTTTTCCGTGAAAGATGCGCTGTCTCGCGGGGCGACCCGTGTTTTGTAAGCCGTGATGGTCTGGTCCGTGTTCGTGCCATCATAGAAAATCAGGTTACTCGCGCCAGGTGCTCCGGCATAGAAATCGTTGTTGTTTGATGTACTTGCATAAGTGGTCAGAGTGCTGCTTGTTCTACGATACGCGCTCGTGAACCCGGTTGCGCCGACCGCCGTCGAACTGTTCACGAATACGTTGTTGCGGAAGTTGACGGTGGGCGAAGTCGAAGCATAAACCGCCGAGCTTCCAAACAAGGCACCTGAACTGCTCGCGTTCAAATAGATCGTATTGTAGTAGAGGTTGACAGTAGTACCGCCGGTTATATTGATAGCAGCCAGCGATATGGCTGCATTGGCTGACGGCGTCTTGATATCACCGATCAGGTTGTTTGAAGCTGTAACCGTAGTGCCACCGCCAATATAGATGCCGAACGCAGTCGAACTCGCACCATTGGCTGTCAAGTTGTAGATCTTGTTCTTTGAGTAAGTTACAGTTCCACCAGATACGTTGCGCAAACCGTTGATAGCGGCAGCGCCCGTTGATGTGTTGTTGAAGGTCAGGGTATTTAGGTTGTTACCGCTATAGGTCAGGGCATCTGTAGAAGGGGTCAATGTGTACATGCCGTAGATGATGGAACCAGGGGAGGTAGAGGATCCGCTGATGGAGAGATTGTTGATGTTATTATTGGTGAGATTCTCTACAGCAGGTGAGCTAAGGTTATAATAACCGTAAATAATGGCCGTCAACGTTCCCGTGTTCAGTGGGATGGAATTGTTGTTGATGTTATTACTGTCGACCGTTATGATGGAGGTGCCGGCACGCAGGCACCACAAGGTGCCGCCCTGATTATTTATGGTGTTGTTGGTGATGGTATTAGAGTTCATCGTCAGGTTGGTAGGCGATCCTGAGTTGTAAATGCCCTGGAAGAAGGCAGTGCCGGCGGTTCCCGAAGTACCTACACTGTTGTTGTTTATGGTGTTGCTGTTGATATTCACAGTTGCAGCCGATGCTGCGTTGAGAATGGCTGTGAACGTTCCACTGGTGGCAGTGGCATAGGTAGAGTTCTGTATAGTGTTATTGTTGATGGTCACGGTGTTAGAGGAAGCCGTCGAGCCAATTGTGTTGTCTATGGCAGTAACTGAGCTTGTCGTCGCGGCAGAGCTAAGGGTGATGGTGTTGTTGTTGATAGTCGCGTTGGCGCTGGTGCCTGCCTGCCCGTAGATACCGCGTAGGGCTGTCGCGTGGTTTACACCCGAACCATTGTTATTGTTGATGGTGTTGTAGGAGATATTTATCGACCACTGATTGTTAGCGCGGATACCTGCCGCCGGGTTTGTGGCAGCACCACCACCGAAGTTCAAAATGCTGTTGCCGGTGCCTGCAACGCTTCCGCCCAGGTCATTGCTTACGTCACCCAGTGGAGGCAGAGGATAGCCTGTCGTGGCGGCGTACCCGCTCAATCCGATACCGATATTACAATTCTGAATTGTGTTAGCGTAAAACCTGTTGCCTGAGTTCGTACCGGTCGCGCCGGTTGGCGTCAGTGCAGTTGTCGCCGCCGTGGGAGTTGCGTTTATAACCTCGATGCCGTTTGAGCCATCAAACATCGGAGGAGTGCCGGAAGCGTTGTTGACACGGTTGAGGGTAATGGTGCTGTTCTTAATTGTGTCGAACTGAGCGCCATCGCTCGCGCTTGTTTTGAAGAGCCCGTAGCCATATTCCATTGTAGCTGGGTTGGCTGTATTCGGATCGAACAGATCGATGCCATCGATGGTTACATAGTCGGCGCCAACCAATCTCCAGATACCATCAGGAGCAGCGCTTGCCGGCGTCGCTGTTCCCACATAGGCGATAATCTTTGGATTTGCGCCCGAAGTGGAGGGGTTCTTTTGAAAGATAATCGGATTAGCTGATGTGCCGGTCGCCGTCAAGGAAATGCTCGCAGCGAGGGATTCCGTAAAGTTTGCTGCAACATTGAACGTGACGCCACCCGCGCCGATGCCGTTTGCGTTCACATCGGCAACAGCGAAGGTGATAGTCGTATAATCACAACCCGACGTACAAACCGTCTTGGTTCCACTGACCGACGGTGCTAATATCTTCCCGCCTTGTTGCAACTTGCTTGCCTGGCTCTTGTTCTGGCCGGCACCCGAGCGTCCTGCGCCAGGTAGGCTTGCGAAGGCCGCGCTGCCTGTGATAAGCATGACCATTGTGAGTGTGATCGCCGCTATAAGTGGACGCCCAAATGCCTGTCTCTCTATAGACCGGACGGTGTTCGCCTCTTTATTTCTTGTGCTCTCTCTCATTCCTGTGGCTGCTCCTCAAATCGAGCATGCGCAAATAGGCGGGGACTATATCTCCGTGCCGCGTGCAACGCATGGGTGAGTAGGTTGCTTTCGCCGCTGCCTTAAAAGAGATAGTTCTGGCCCAGGAATAGCAGTGCCTGCAACTGTAGCACATCTAGAGGGTGTTTGCAACCAAGGATGGATGCAAACACCCTCTAAAATGGGCTTTTACGCGCTTGACCCCCTGATTGGATACCTATTCTTACACCAGTTGAGCTAAGATTCACCACTGCCAAGCACAAATGTCCAGAACGCCTGCCGCGAGGCTTCCTTCTCTTGCATGCTTTCAGTAGCGCTGCGCGTCGATTCGAGCCTTTGCAGGCTCTCTTCCCACTCCTTGAGAATGTTGTCTATGCCCTTGCCGAGGCCCTGCCCCTTCTCCAATTGGGCCGGCAGGTCCATACCCGCCTGCGATATGACCTCTTCAGAGACGTAGATGGGGCTTCCCATAAAGGCGGCCAGGCCAATGGCATCGCTCGGGCGCGCGTCTACTTCCTGTATGCTGCCGTCGACGCTTATCTTTACCTGCGCATGGAAGACATCGCCTTTGAGGGCTTCAATGCGCACCTCCTCCAACTTCGCGCCTGCGGCCTGCAGGAGAGATGCCGTAAGGGCGTGGGTCATGGGCCTCTCCGATGGGTATCTCCTTACGTTCATGGCGATGGCCAGGCCTTCCGTCTGACCTACCCAGATGCAGAGCGCTTTATCCTTCTTTTCATCAAGCAATATGACTACGCAATGGCGGTCATGAGGCTCTTCTCTCTGCACTACGTCGGCAATGGTGACTTTTCTGATGCTTCTGACGTTACTCTTATTTTCTTTTTCCATTTCCATCTTGTTACTCCTTTGTGCGGGCTCTTCAATTCGTTGTTCGATCATGGCTCTGTCTTCGGCCATTCTCTCTCTCTGTGAATATTCTGCCGACAAGCGCTCTCTAAGCTGCACGCGGGCGTGGTGCAGCCTGCTTTTTACAGCCGACACCGAAACTCCGAGGATGGCAGCGATCTCCCTCACGGAGAGTTGTTCGTAGTAGAAAAGGAGTGTAGCCTCGCGGCTCGATGGAGGGAGCAGGTTGATTGCTTGCATAACGGTGCGGTGAAGCTCCCGCGTCTCGGCCTCTTCTGCGGGGTCGGAAGAGTAGCTTGTGGAGAAAGGCAAGGCATCGAACCGCAGCCCACCTGTAAGTTCCGCCAGGCTGAGAGCCGGCGCTTTGCGGTTGCGGATGTAGCCGCGGCAAACGTTGAGCACAATGCCATAGAACCAGCTTCGGAAGCGCGTATTGTCGTGCAAACGTGCCAGCGAGAGGTAAGCCTGCAACATTGCTTCCTGCACAAGCTCGCCCGCGATATCGCAATCGTCTACCATGCGAACGGCTATGCGCCATGCCATCTCCTGGTGCTTCTCGATGAGGTCGCCAAAAGCATCCTTATCGCCCGAGCATGCACGCACCACCAGCGCCTGATCAAATGCCGTATCCACGAGAACTCCCTGCATCAGATATTCACACTTAAGTAGTGGTGGAAAGTGGAAGAAAGGTTGCATCCAAAAAGCGGACTCCGGCTTAGAGTATACTCGTTGTAAAGAGGCACCCTGCGAGGCATATGACCCTATGCTGAAAGCGTGCCTTTACCTGGAGCTTTTACATGGAGATTATGAGCAATGTCCAACGATGCATTTCGATTTAACAACGCAGCCTCAGCTATAGAAGAGAGCGCAAGAGCGAGCGCCGAAGAGAAACAAACAGGCCGTATCGAAGCCTTTAGCGACGGCATATTCGCCATCGCCGCTACGCTGCTTGTGCTTGAAGTAAAAATACCCGCCGACAACATTACCAGCGGGGCGGCGCTATGGAGTGAACTGGGTGGCAATTGGTCCCACTACCTCGCCTACCTGCTCGGCTTCTTCACGATACTCATTATGTGGATGAACCACCACATGCTTTTCACCTATGTCCGGCGCTCGAGCCACGGCCTGCTGATCTTCAATGGTCTGTTGCTGCTCGTGATCAGCTTCGTGCCCTTCCCAACAGCCTTGATGGCGCAATATATAGATCACCTGGACACTGAGATGGCCCGCGTGGCGATGATCGTATACAGCGGGGTGGGCATAGTGATCGCCATATTTTATAACCTTCTTTGGCGGCACATGTCGCACAACAACCGGCTCATCAACACGACTGCTGACCCCAGGGAAGTGCGAGCCATTACCCGTGGGTACATGTTTGGCCCTATGTTCTACCTGATAGGTTTTCTGGTCGCCTTCGTGAGCGCACCTGCAAGCATAATCGCTAACCTGTTGCTTCTCGTTTTCTTCCTCTTACCCGGCAGGGTGCAAGGTTCTCTAGCAGATAAGGTGGCGAGGAAAACCAGTGGTTAGCATTGCTCCACTTCGGTGTGTTACTCGTGTTACGCAGTGCCGCCTGACTTCACCCTTGACCATCATTCCGCATAGCACTTGAAATGGTACGTAACCGCGTATCGTGAGCGAGTTAAGTTCTCACCTTACGCAGTTCGGCCCACTGCACGCTTGACCGTCGTTTGTACAGCAGCTAAAATCGTGCGTAACCGCGTATCGTGAGCGAGTTAAGCTGCTCGTGACAGATCTCTGCTTATTTTGGCTCATATAAGAACGCGGCAGCCTCGCTCTTCAAGATGCGTCAACCACTCGCGGCTCGGCTCTAGCTTGTTCCAGCGAAGGTCCAGTTTTTCAAGATTTGGCAGGTTGCCGAGCGAAGAGGGTAGAGAGCGTAGTTCGTTCGCTCGCAGGTCGAGATGTATGAGAGAGGCAAGGCCACCTATCGACTCGGGCAGCGCTTCGAGCCGGCAGTTTCTCAGATCCAGGTGCGTGAGCCTTACTAATCCTCCCGTAGATTCGGGCAGCACAGCTAATGGGTTGTCGGAGAGGCGTAGCTCTCTGAGGCGATGCAGCTTGCCTAGCGAGGTGGGCAGAGAGCGCAGCTTATTGTTCATCAAATGCATCTCTCTGAGATCCTCCAGGCCGCCTATCGCCTCGGGCAGCGCGGCCAGAGAGTTGTTGTATAGCCTCAGCTCCTGTAGGCTCTTCAGGTCGCCCACACTCTCAGAGAGGTGGGCAAGGCGATTATCGGTGCATTGAAATACCTGAGATTGCTCAAGGGAGCACACACCACTGGGAGCAATATCTCCGGCAGACGCTCAGAGGGGCCATCGCATACGCACTTGATGTGACAGATAGCTGATATAATGGAAGATGAAGAGCCAGGCAGGCAACGAGTAAGAAAGAGGGGTTGCGTATGAGCCTTCAGATTGTGCTGGAAGTTGATGGGCAGGCGGGCGTTCAAGCCCTGCTGCGTGCGCTCGAGGCGTATGAGGCCCGTTTACAGGCAAGCATCAGCCGGGGCGCCGGTAAGCTCCACGAGTTCGAGCAACGCTACAATGTAACTACAGAACGCTTCCTGCTCGATATGGCTGCCGAAGATCTCTCCGATGGCGATCTCGAGTACGTGGAGTGGGCCGGTGAGGCCCGACTGTTAGGGGGCCTGGAAGCCGAGTTGCGCGAGTTAGAAAGTGTCCGACGCCAGCTTCCGTGAGTACTCTCAGGGTATTAGCGACGCCCTGAACATGCTCCTGGCGACCGGAGAGGCGAAGGTGGTCAACCTGGAAATCGACCAGCGCTCGCCTCTACGCGGTTTCATAAAGGGTCTGCTGCTCTTCGAGGACGATTCAGAGCTCCATATTCGCGAGTTCGTGGACGTTACTATAGACGAGCCGAGGATTATGTACGCCTACCACTACCAGAGCAAGGACAATTCACTCATATTCCGTTATGATAATGCGCTCCACCGACCTGCGTTGTCGCAGGCAGAGCATAAGCATACGCCGGACCAGGTAGGCGCGTCGAACGCACCCCTTATAGTGCAAGTGGTACAAGAGATACGGGCCATTTTGTAACGGCTTGTTGCTGAGCGCGCCGCGCCGGGACGCCGGTCAGGTCAGAGCCTTGGAAGCAGAGGACCACGGCGTTAGCAGCGGATAGCGAGGCGAGCGGTGCCGGTGCTGCCCGTAATGGCTGAGGGATGTACGCCAACTTGCACAAAAAGCTATTGACAGCTACCCTCTGTTGGCGTATATTTCCTTATATTGATCTACTGATTTCTACGTAGGTCGATGAAAGACAAGGCTGCGCTTGTCCAATCAGTGAGGTATCAGTGCGATGTTGCACCGAATGAACCTGCCCCGCAAAGCCGGCGGTCCTGAAAAGATGGTAGCCCCCACGCTCTATGCGCCAGTACCGTCAATGCCCCGGTATATGCCTGCGTTGCCACTCCTATCCGGTATTGGGCTAATAGCCGTGGATACCGCCCGCGCATCCGCTCCGACCTCCTTATACGGCATCGTGTCTATTGTTATGCACGAAGGCGTCTTCGCGCATCCTGTTGCTCATGCTCCTTTCAGCATGGTGCGTTATTACGCGAGCGGCGGTCCGATTATTGGCCGGTTCCGTCGTCTGCTTCCCACCCGTGGCACAGAGACTGCGATATACTCTCTGCCCATTTACGCATAGCAGGTTCGCCCGGCACATAATGTCATAGAACTCAAAATACCCTCTGGCCGTCCGCGAGAGCAGGTAACAAAGGAGGTGGTCCAATCCGGACAGCAACAATATTTTCAGCATCAATTTTTCTTTAGCAATCAGGAGGAAAGAACAATGTCAATGTGGCCAAGAGCTAGAAAATCACTTAGTATGCTCGCCCTGGTAGGGATAATGAGCTCAACCCTGGCGGGTTGCGGCGGCAACGCTACCGCTACAGTAGGAACAGGCAGCACAGGCAACGCGACCAGTGTAGCCACCACGGGCACTGGAACAGGCGCAACTGATACCGGCACTGCGACCACAGGCACCGGAGCAGGCACCACTGGTACCACGCCAACCGATACAGGCATGATGGGCACAGCCACCACGGGCACCGGAGCAGGTACCACTGGTAGCGGCACAGCCACCACGGGCACCGGCGGCGCGACAGGCACCGGCACTACCACGTCGGGCAGCAGTGGCGGCACCAGCGCCGGCTTTACTTCAGGTGGGCCTGTTGCGCTCCCCGGCAATTGCGCCAATACAGCAATCAGCTACTGGACGCCATTGAGTGGACCCGACGGCCAGGCTATGACGGCCCTGACTGACGGCTTCAATAAAGCCAACCCGGGAGCCAAGGTGAATATCACCACAGGCTCGTTCACTGACTACATCACCCAGCTTGGCACCGCCGCTGCCTCGAACACGCTTCCTGATATTGCCATAATCAACGAGGACCAGGTGGCAACACAGGCTTTCCGCAACGTGCTTCGGCCTATCCCTGATGCGGCTATGACGCAGATCGGTGTTACAAAAGCCGATTATCCCGCAGTGGCGTGGGGCGCGGGCACGGTAGCGGGCAAGCAGTACGCGATTCCACTGAGCTTTGTAGCCCTTACCATGTACTACAATGCGGACCTGCTCAAGGCAGCGGGCATGGCCGCGCCGCCCACCGACAAGGCCAGCTTCGAGGCCGCAGCCAAGGCTATGACGGCCGGCGGCAAGAACGGCTTCTTGCTCACAACCGGCTTCCCGGTGCAGCAGGTCTTCCAAACGTTGCTCCACCAGTATGGCGGCACGGAGTTCAGCGCGGATGGCTCGAAAGCCACCTGGAACAGCGACGCCGGAGTGCAGGCCCTTACCTGGATGCTTCAGGCATCCAATAACTATGGCCAGAAGAACCTGGAAGTGGACGCCGACCTCAACGCCTTCAAGGCAGGCACAGCCGGCATGATCTGGAACGGCATCTGGCAGCTATCAAGCCTGACAGGCTCCGCAGTCGGCTTCTCCGGCAAGGCGGCTCCCGTACCGCAGATAGGAACCCAGCCCGCAGTATGGGCAGGTGGGCCGCTCATGACCTTCACCTATACAAAGAGCCCCAACGCCTGTAAAGATACAGTTGGCGCGATGTTCTACAAATACCTGATCGACCACTCGCTTGAGTGGGCCAAGGGCGGCAACATCCCCGCTAACAACAAGGCCCGCGATACCACCGAGTTCAAGGCTATGCCGCAGGCTCCTATGGGTCCGTCGGTGGCTAACCCTGTCTTCCCACCCGCGATCCCCGGCATCGGCGACGCTTTCGCGCCGCTTGGCACCCAGGTAGGCGCGGTGCTGGCAGGTACCCAGACCGACATAAAGAAGGCGCTGGATACTGCTGCAGACCAGGCCAACACTATCTTGACTCAGAACAAGAAGACCTACGGTGACGCGCCCAAACCATAAGCGCAGACCGTACTGGTACCTCACCGGCAAAGTATAAGCAGTTCCCTTCTTGCTCACCATGTGAGCAAGAAGGGAACAAACAACGATTATTTAGCTGGTACGGTACCAGTGCCTCACCAACAAAGTATGGCCGGTGCCATAAATGCTCACATGTGAGCATTTATGGCACAAGACAATCACTATACTCCTAGAAAGGCGGTTGTATATGGCAGTCAGAACCGCACAGGCAACTATTGGGGCTGCGGGCGCTGCAACCACCAAGCGCAAGTTTAGTTGGACGCCTTACCTCTTTATCTTGCCGCATCTGATCTTTTTCGCCGTGTTCGTCTGTTGGCCCTTCATCAATGGACTGGCGATCAGCTTGCAACAGTACGATTATCTGCGTCCGGCTCAGAACCAGTTTATCGGCCTGCAAAACTATGTTGATCTCTTTTCCCCGGGCACTTTGACAACTAACGAGTTCTGGGACTCGATGAAGAATACGGGCATTTTTGTGCTGGTAAGCGTTCCGCCCCTTGTGGTCGTACCGCTGCTGCTGGCGGTGCTACTCAACACGAAGATACCAGGGCGCAACCTGTTCAGGACGATCTATTTCGCGCCCTGGGTGCTGTCGGTGGCGGTGGTGGGCCTCCTCTGGTGGTGGATCTTCCAGAGTTCCGGTGGTCTGATGAACTACTACCTGTCTCAGATAGGTGTAACTCCGCCGCGCTGGCTCTCCAGCCTGCCGTGGGCGTGGATCGCCATCACTATAGCCACCGTCTGGTGGACGATAGGCTTCAACATGATCATCCTGCTGGCGGCGCTGCAAGATATACCCGACCAGCTTTATGAGGCTGCTTCGCTCGATGGCGCAACGCCCGTGCAGACCTTCTTCCGCGTTACCCTGCCGATGTTGCGGCCCGTACTGCTCTTTGTCGTGACGATCACCATCATAGCCTCGTTCAACCTGTTCGGTCAGCCTTTTATAATGACGAATGGCGGGCCTCCACAGGCGAACGGTACGCAAGCCACCACGCCTGTGATGTATCGCATCTATATACAGGGCTTTACACGCCCCTTGCAGGGCAGCGCTGCGGCTATGTCGTTCGTCGTAGCGATGGTCATGGTCATCGTGTCGTTCCTCAACTTCAAGATCTTCCGCCAGCGAGACGTCTAGCACTCTGCTTTGCGTGTGCTCACAGGTCTGCTCCCCCAATCTCCAAAGGCGGGTAGAGTGACCTGGCGGCACTACAAGCGCAAGTAGAGCTATTGTTCAGAAAGGAGTAAGCGCATGGCCGTAATAACAGCCAAGCCGAATAGCGATCAACTTAACGCAGACACTGCGGCTGCCGCCCGGAGCCTCAGGCAGAGCAGGCAGATACGCAAGGTGCTGGGACTCATACCCATCTACCTGTTGATGGTGGTTATCGCCGCGTTGATAGTCTTGCCGCTGGTCTGGATGCTCTCAACGTCGTTCAAGCCGCAGTCACAGTGGTTCACCAGTGGAACAATAGAGTGGGTCCCGCGCACCTTCACACTCGAGAACTACCAGAAACTCTTCAACAACCCGGCTACTCCCATCGGCAACTGGTTCTTCAACAGCGTCTTCATCGCCCTTGTCAGCACCGCCCTGGTGTTGACGGTCGACTCGCTGGCCGCCTATGCTTATGCGAGGATGGAGTTCCCTGGCCGCAAATTCCTCTTTGGTTTCATGCTGATGACGCTCTTCCTGCCTGGTATGATGTTCCTGGTACCCAACTTCCTGACGATAGCCAGTCTGCACCTGCTAAACAGTTGGATCGGCGTGGTCCTGCCGGGCATCGCGGGCGTATTCGGCGTCTTCTTCCTGCGCCAGTTCTTCGAAAGCATACCGTTGGAGCTTGAGGAGGCCGCCGCCATCGACGGTGCGAACAGGTTCCAGATATTCTTTATGGTGGTGCTGCCTCTTGCTAAGCCTGCGCTGGCTACGCTTGGTATCCTCACCTTCCTCGGCAGCTGGAACGATTTCCTCTGGCCGCTGCTGGTGCTGCGAGACCCCCATCTGCAAACGCTGCCGCCCGGCCTGCGAACGCTGCAAGGCGCGTACAGCTCCCAGTATGGTCTGATGCTTGCCGGGGCCGTTATAGTGGCTGTTCCGGTGCTGATTATATACATCGCCCTGCAACGCTACATCGTGCAAAGCGTCGCCTCAACTGGCCTCAAAGGCTAGATTTAGCTTGCGAATGCCCTTCAGGATATCTACCAAGCAACGAGAAGTCATCTCGTGAAGAATAAACAATTGAAACCCACAGGGTTTCAATTGTTTATTCTTCCCCATAGGGAATATTAACATGCCCTCAGCAACACAAAATCACAATCTCGGCCCTCGCGCAGCCGCCTCTTTGATCGGGATGCTTGCACTACTCACTTCCGCAGGTTGCGGAGGTGACAGCGC
>JALYYZ010000001.1 GCA_030945985.1 Chloroflexota bacterium | reverse complement strand
GTGCGGAGACACCTCGAAGGAGGCAACGCAAGCAAATAAGTTGCCGGCCGGTGTTCAACCGAGCGATGCGAATAAGCTGCCACAGGACATACAGAAATTGGAAATCTCGGTTAGCGGGGGTAAGTTCGGACATGATCGTTACGATATGCAGCAAGGGGCCGTTCAACTGGTGATTAGCACCACAGGTGGGCCGTACACCTTTATGGTGGACAAGTTGATCGCGTCTCGTGAACTGCCCGCCAATGCGAAGACCACGATAGGCGTGAATGTGCCCACCACTGGCGAGTACACAATGAGGCTAACAGGGGGGACTGAAGGCACAGCCATCCTCAACGTGCGAGCGCCCGGAGGCAACTAGCACCGGCAAACCACAACAAGACAGGAAGACGGAGGCGACAACAGCGGTTGGAAAGCAGCTCCGATCACCAGGATGCAAGCCCAGGATGCAGGTGTCATCACCACCAACACTTCTGCGAGCGTACCACGTGAGCCACAAGATGCTGCTAGTACACGCGATAGCGCAGGAAATGGTATGGGCCAAACAAGGAAATACCTGAGGAATTTGACTTAGGGCCGCTGCGGAAAATTGGTATATGCGGCTGATAAACAAGATAGCAAGGAGACAGGAAATAATGATGAACAAGTACGGAAGGTTTGGGGCAATGGTTGCCGTATCGACCGTTATTATGTTCGGGTTGATGTACCTTAACACATATCAGATAGACCATGTCTTCTTTAGCGAGACGCGCGCCTACATGGCGCTTCTAATGGGAGCAACTATGGCAGTGATCATGCTGGGGTTTATGCTCAATATGTTTACCAACCGCCGGGCGAATATAGGCATACTGGCAGGTAGCATCGTTCTCTTTGCCCTCGCGCTGTGGCTCGTACGAAGCCAGGCAACGGTCGACGATGTGGCCTACATGAAGGCTATGATTCCACACCATTCCATAGCTATCCTGACCAGCGAGCGCGCTAATATCGCAGATCCGCGAGTCCGTAAGCTTGCCGACGGCATCATCGAGACTCAGCGTAAGGAAATCGCCGAGATGAAAGCTCTTATAAATGACATTGAGAAGCACCGATAGAGGGCTTGAGACGGTACGGAGCACGATCTCAACTTAGAGTGGCAGGCACGGTACAGTTGCAGGACGATACGAAAAGGAGGCGTGGCACTATGAGTGGGCGACCCCGCGTCCAATGGGGTCTCGACTGGATATCCAGGTGGCGAGGCCGGGACGTATTCAACGGCACCGGCTTTGAGAGCCAGCGCTACCTTACGAAGTGGCTGCTGCTCGGCAGTATAATTGGCGTGGTGGCGGGCCTGGGGGCTGTGCTCTTTTACCTGGCAATTGGCTGGGCCACAGATTTCTTCCTCGGGCAATTGGCAGGATACGCACCGCCCTCTCCCGTGGGCGAGGGAGCACCCACTCTCACACCTATCGCGCGTCCCTGGCTCTTACCCCTGGTCACCGGCCTCGGCGGCTTGATTTCCGGCATAATCGTCTTCAACCTCGCACCCGAAGCCGAGGGGCACGGTACCGATTCCGCGATAGATGCCATCCACCATAAGGGAGGGCGCATCCGCCCACGCATCCCGCCTATCAAGTTGATAGCCTCGGCCATTACCATAGGTTCCGGGGGTTCGGGCGGGCGCGAGGGGCCTGCCGCTCAAATCTCGGCGGGCTTCGGCTCCCTGCTCAGCGAGTGGCTCAAGCTCGGCGTGATGGACAGGCGTATCGCCGTTGCCGCCGGGATGGGTGCGGGCATCGGCGCTATCTTCCGCGCGCCGCTGGGTGGGGCTGTGATGGCCGCGGAGATCCTCTACATCCACGACCTCGAAGTGGAAGCGCTAATCCCCTCCCTGATCGCGTCAATTGTTGGCTACAGCGTATACGGCGCATTTTTTGGCTATGCTCCTATTTTTGGCGCACAGCCGCAGTTGGGCTTTGACCACCCTGTGCAACTGCTCTACTACGCGGCGCTCGGAGTAATCTGCGGCGCGGTAGGACTTCTGTACACGCGCTCCTTTTACGGTATCACGGCTTTCTTCCACCGCATAAAGTTGCCAAAGTGGTTCAAGCCCGCAATCGGCGGCGTGCTGGTCGGCCTGATGGGAATTGTCTTGCCGGGGGCGCTTCACATGGGCTACGGGTGGGTGCAGCTGGGGATGACCAAGCAGGATTTGCTAGGCTTCCCCCTCTGGGTAGTGCTCCTTTTACCATTCGCAAAGATCCTCTCTACATCACTCTCCATCGGCTCCGGCGGTTCGGGCGGCATCTTCGGGCCTGGCATGGTCGTCGGCGGGATGCTGGGCGCGTCCTTCTGGCGACTGGGCGAGGGCTTTTTACCGCAAATGCCCACTGACCCCGCGCCTCTAGTGATTATCGGCATGATGGCCCTTTTCGGGGGTATCGCTCACGCGCCGCTCGCCGTGATGCTTATGGTCGCCGAGATGACAGGCAACCTCTCCTTGCTGGCCCCCGCCATGGTCGCGGTGGCTATCTCGACCGCGCTGGTGGGCAGCAACACTATCTACAGGAGCCAGCTACCGACCCGCGCCGACTCGCCTGCCCATCGCGTGCGTTTCTCCTTTCCCCTCCTCTCCTCTCTCCTTGTGCGAGACGCTATTTCCGGCCCGGGTGCGACTATAGATGCTGATGCTCCGATAGAGGAGGCTAGATCGCTGCTTGAGCAGGAGGGTGCCTCTGACCTCATAGCAGTAGATAAAGATGGCAGCCGCGATAAGCGCGAATTTGCGGGGGTGGTTACCAGGGAAAAGCTGCAGCGCCTGGCACCCACCGAGATCGGCGCAGCAAAAGTGCGCTCGCTCCTGTCGGGCACCGCGCTCACCCTGAAGCCGGACGAGTCGCTGCAGGACGCACTGGAAAAGCTATCGGACAGGACTTTAAGCTGGGCACCTGTGGTGGACAACAAGGTTCTGGTGGGCCGCCTGACCGCTCGCAACATCATGCAAGCTTATAAGAGGACGCTGCAGCGTAGCGTCAGCCGCACCCAGGCTTTGACTAACAACACGGTGATGTTTGAGGCGCGAATCAGCGCCGCATCACCCCTGGCAGGTCACCTGTTGCGCGAAATAAAATGGCCCCCCAACACACTGGTAGTATCGGTGAGTCGAGGCGGGGAGACAATATTCCCCAGGGCTGACACGCAGTTGCGCAATGGCGATGCGGTGCTGATCATGGCGGACCCGGTCACGGAACCCGCACTCCGCACTTTCCTTGAAGGCACGCACCCAGGCTCTCAAAGCACCGGCGCCAGTATGCCTTGAGGATGGGCGGGCCGCACGCAAGGGGCAAATTAGTGGAGGACGGTTAGAAAGATATGAAGTTTCGGTTCAGACAGCTGTGGGACAATCTGGCGTCCAGCCTGTGGTTCTTGCCGACCGTGCTGGTGCTGCTATCCATGCTGCTGGCTATCGTCGCGGTATGGATAGATCGCCAGCTTACCAATTTGGTACCTTTCCTGGGGCTGGCACCGGGCCCCCAGGCCTCCAGGGATATGCTATCAACGATCGCAAGCTCGGCGCTCACCGTGGCGAGCGTAGCATTCTCCTTCACTATAGTGGCCTTCTCGTTTGCCTCGAGCCAATATTCCTCCCGTACCCTGCATAGCTTCATGGACGACCGCATTAACCAGATCGTGCTGGGGACACTGCTCGGTAGCTTTGGCTACTGCCTGATGGTGCTGCGCACAGTGCCTCTTGAAGATAATGCTTATGTGCCCGCACTTTCGGTAACTGTCGCACTGGTGCTGGCCTTCGTTGATCTGGGTCTGTTTATCCTCTTTATCCACCATATCACAGAGTCGATTCAGGCGTACCACATTATCCAGAAAGTGGGCGCGGTCACTGGTCGGGCTGTCAATTACTTGTTTCCTGAGGGCGGCAGTGGACCTTCTACGGACAGCACTGAGGTAGAGCGCATCCGCAGTGATGTACCATTGCGCGAGATTTGTTCCACCGCTTCAGGATATGTACAAGTTCTGGAGTCGGACGAATTGATGAGGCTCCTGTGCAAGTATGACCTTCAGATTGTGCTCCACAAGAATGTGGGCGACTTTGTGAGCAAAGATGAGTGCTTGTTCACGGCTGGCCCGTCTGAGCGAATTACAGATAAAGTAGCAAGCCTCTTGCGTGGCAACTTCGGCCTTGGACCACATCGCACAATATCGCAGGACGCGCAGTACGGCATCCTTCAGTTGGCCGATATCGCCATCCGGGCACTGTCACCTGCTATCAATGATCCCAATACATCGGTGATGGCGCTCAACGAGATAGGTAGCCTGTTGCGGCAGGTGGCGCGGCGGGAGCTTCCCGACTATATCCAACGAGACAAAGAGGGCAAAGTGCGCATAGTAGCTCAAGGGCCGACTTTTGAGAGTATGGCGGCCCAGGCCTTTGACCAGATCAGGCGCTACGGCATGGCGGATGCAACCGTGTCCACCAAAATGCTGAACGTAATAGGCGAGATCGCCGCGGAAACTAGCTCTGAGGTCTACATTGACGTGTTACGCGCCCACGCCCTCGCCATTATTCAAGATGCCAACCGAGCGACATCTTCGAGCCGCGACCGCCATTTACTAGCGGTAGAGATAGAGGCTTTGAGAGCAAAGCTCGCCCTGAAGTAATCAGAGAATGGTCAGATAAAGAAGCTCCGCGCTTCTTTCCCGCTTTGTTGTTAGCCTTTACGGTGAGCCTTTACCATGCACGGTTACACGCCGGTCGCTTTGCGTGGGCCATCATTGAGTTGTATAATCGCTACACAACGGTTATACAAGAGAGTGCAATACGCAAGGAGCGCCGGGAAGGCTGGTCGGCAAGTCCCGGGGCTCCTTGTGTGCTTAAGGACTTCGTGCGGCGTTATCATAGATCTATCTGCGGGCTGCTGGAGATTTACTCCCGGCAAGGCCCGCTGAGCAGTCCAGACCACGAGGAGATCCTATAGCGTTGCCTACCTTACCCACCTTACCGGCATCACCTACTTCACCAGCATCACCGGCATCACCCATCTCACCTACTTCAGCGGCTTCACCGGCTTCAGCGCCTGCTCCTGTGCAAGCCCCCACGTCATCCCCTCCTTCCCTGCCCACCCCGCCTGCATCTCGACGCCTGCGGCCTCGCAAAGGGCAACGCGGCCAGGCTCACCTACTACTCCTGTTGGCCTTCGCCTTCACTGTAATGGCTGATCCCATTTCTTCTGTAGCGTATGCCATAGAAGCTGCCTTGCGTGCCCTGGATGGTCAGCTTGTCCTGTTGGTGCCCACGATGGGCTTGGT
>JALYYZ010000453.1 GCA_030945985.1 Chloroflexota bacterium | reverse complement strand
CCTGGAGCTTTTCTTGCAGGGCCTCTTTCCTGGCCTCAAGGTGCCTTTTCTGCACGATAGCCCCGGCTGGCTTCTCTTTGCAGATACTGTGCAATTTCTGGTGCTCGCCTCCATGCTGACCTTCTTCTGGCGCCGGCTCATCACCAGGCCCGAGCGGCTCACTGATAGCCTGGGCGCGCTTGGAATCCTGGCCGCCATATCGGCCCTGATGCTCTCCGCACTTATTTTGCAGGGGATACGCATTAACCTGGGTGATGAGCCTTCTGCATGGCGGCCTTTCTCTATAGCTGCCGGCGCGCTTTTCTCCGGGTTGGGCCGAGACGCGCAGACCCTTATCCACAACGTAGCCTATTTCACGCACCTCTTCATCATACTTGCCTTCCTGGTCTACATACTCTACTCCAAGCATCTGCATATTATCTCCTCTTTTTTGAACGTCTTTTTCTACGATCTACGGCCTAAAGGGGCAATGAAGCCTATCGAGAAGATCGAGGAACGGATCGAGAACGAGCAGACGCTGGGTGTGGCATCCATTAAGGACCTGGGGTGGAAGGACCTCATGGATACCTACACATGCACCGAGTGCGGACGCTGCCAGGACGCCTGTCCGGCATGGCTGACCGACAAGCCACTCTCACCTAAAAAGCTGATCCTTGACTTGCAGGAGCACTTCCTTGAGACAGCGCCGCATATGCTCGCCCAGCAAAAGGTGAAGGGCCCCCTGCAGATGCTTGCCACGCAGCGCCTGGGAGGCTCCGAGCAGCATGTAGATGGCCAATCGGAAGAGCTGCCGCTGGTGGGGGGCTGGATCATGGACGAGACGCTATGGTCGTGTACCACCTGCCGCGCCTGCATGGAGGCGTGCCCTGTATTTATCGAGCATGTGCCCAAGATAACGGGTATGCGCCAGTACCTGGTCATGCAAGAGAGCCGCTTCCCGCCCGAGCTGGCTCGCCTCTTCCGCAACCTGGAGCAGAAAGGTAACCCCTGGGACTTCTCGCCCAACCAACGCGACGCCTGGACGGAGGGCCTGGAAGTGCCCCGCCTTGCCGATATAGCAGCCCAGGCCGAAGCCGAAGGTCGCCCACTCTTCGCGGATCCCCCTTTGCGAACAGAAGTAAAAATGGAGGCCATCGCCCACGGCGATCCGGCTATGACTACGGAAGCGGTGAGCGCACAGGGGTCAGCATCGAACTACCAAGCCCTGACCACTAACACCTCGTCCGGTGAGCCCTTGCTGGAAGTTCTCTACTGGGTCGGCTGCCTCGGCTCATTTGATGCTCGCAACCAGCGTATAGCCAGGGCGCTAACGCAGATATTCAACGAGGCAGGCGTGAAGTTCGCTATCCTGGGCAAAGAGGAAAGCTGCTGCGGCGATCCCGCACGTAGGCCCGGCAACGAATATCTTTTCCAGACGCTAGCTCAGGTGAACATAGAGATCCTGAATACCTACGGGGTACGCAAGGTAATCACATCCTGCCCTCACTGCTTCAACACTATCAAGAACGAGTACCCCGACTTCGGCGGCAATTATGACGTGGTACATCACTCCGAGTTTATAGACTACCTCATCAAGGAAGGACGCATCACCCTGGCAAACAAGGTAGAGCAGGCGGTGACCTACCACGATCCCTGCTACCTGGGTCGCTACAACGATGTATACGACGCACCCCGTGCGGTGCTTGAGGCTATACCAGGGGTTGAGCTCAAGGAGATGAAGCGCACGCGCAACAACGCGCTCTGCTGTGGCGCTGGGGGCGGGCGTATGTGGATCGAGGAGCACAACGGCAAACGCATGAACCAGAACCGCATGCAAGATGCTCTCGACACGGGGGCCGGCACGCTGGCTGCGGCCTGCCCATTCTGCACCTCCATGTTCGAGGATGGCATCAAAGGCAAAGACGCAGGCAACCAGATCCGCCTGATGGATCTCTCGGAGCTGGTCGCCCTCTCGATGAAAAGGGATGGGGACAATGGAATCCATTCAGGTAATCTGCCGGAGCCGGAGCCGACCACCAATATGGACCCTGTGGCGACGGGAGGCGGTGTGGGCGACCCCGACAAAGAACAGCC
Organism: Chloroflexota bacterium; assembly: GCA_030945985.1. GTDB lineage: Bacteria > Chloroflexota > Chloroflexia > QHBQ01 > JADMIH01 > JADMIH01. The sequence continues at coordinate 6,503 of JALYYZ010000453.1, read as the reverse complement.
ACCCAGCCTGGCCGGCTAAGGGTTAGTGATCAGTGCTGCCATCGCTGTTTAGACTATCCACAGCACAGGCCAGCGCTTTGCCAACAAAATATCAACAGTTTCCTTCTTGCTTACCTCCAGTGAGCAAGAAGGAAACAAAAGAATCACAACTTAGTTGGTAAAGAACACCCCTCTTTGTATCGGCCCCAGTGGGTGATATACTTGCACCAAGGCGGCTCGAATTGGGCTACTGTCTCATAGCTGTTGGGAGGAACTGCGGTGGTCATCGATACCTATGCACAAGTCATACACCTTGCTACCTCCGATGGGGCGATCATCGAGGGATCGGACGCGCTCCAGGGTACATGGACTGCGGAGCAATACCTCCGCATCACCGGCCACACAAACCGCCACATTGAAGTCACCGATGGGCAACTGGAGCTATTACCAATGCCTACCGATAAGCACCAGGTCATTATTGCGCTCTTGTATCGTCTGCTGTTCCCCTATATGGATCGAGTAGGTGGAGTCGTCTTGTTTGCTGCTCTGCGGCTGCAAATCCGAGAGGGCAAGTTCCGCGAGCCTGACCTGATGTTGCTGCTCGATGCAAACGACCTACGTAGAGAGAACCGCTACTGGCGAGGCGCTGACCTGGTAATCGAGGTCGTAAGCGAAGACGATCCCGAGCGCGACACCAGAGTGAAACGCGCGGATTACGCAGAAGGGCGCATACCGGAGTATTGGATCGTGAACCCGGCCGAGGAAACGGTCACCGTACTGCGCCTGGCGGACACGGAAGAGGAGTACGCCGCATACGCTGAGCATGGCGTGTTCCGACGGGGCGAAACGGCTACATCTGCCTTGCTACCCGACTTCAGCGTGCAGGTAAGCGCCATCCTTGATGCTCACTGAGCAGAGGAAGGTACAACAAGAGCCACCACGACAGTACAGGACTCCATACTCGGCCAGTCTAATGTAAACGTAGCCTGCTCAGTTCGCTACTTCACGATCAGGCGAGCCTCAACCATACGAGAGCGCAATCCAGGAAGCGTGTGGAATTGCGCGGCTAGCTGTTCCACACGCTGCTGGAAGGCTGCTTGCTCACCTCGGTGCGCCGCCAGTTCGCGCAGCTCGCGTAGCAGGATAACCGCCTGGTCGTAGCCTTTGGCGTTTCGCTGCTGGATAGACGCCAGCACCTCCGTCCAGGCCGCTGTTTCTCGTTTAGCGAGATCATCGAGCCGGCGAATACGTGCCACCTCCGCCTGCCGGCGCTTCTCTTCCGCAGCACGCCGCCTTCTCTCCTGCACAATAGCAAGTAGTTCGCCTGCTGTGCGGCGCTTACCCGGCCCAACCGGACGAGGAGGCTCAGCAAATTGCTCGCGCAGTTCATTCATGATGGAGAGGGCGATGTTGGGCTCGCCTCGCGCGGCACGTAGCAGCAAGCGCCTGCAATCCGCCTCCGGCAGAGACGCGATCCATCGCTCGACAGGTTCATCAGGCTTGGACACGGCAGCGCTGGCCTTCGCAGCCGCCTCTATCCATAAAGGATCGATTTCAAAGAAGTCGGTGAAGGCCTCCAGCGCGCCATTCAGATGTCCCAGATTGGGCGGGACCGGAGGCTCGGGTGTGGCACGATGCAGGAAGCCGCCACTGCCTCTGAGTCCGTAATATCCCTCGGCGCCTGCATCCTCGTCATCTTCTTCATCTTCTTCAAGATCGTCACCTGCGTCCGCCGGGCCAAGTTCCAGTTCGCAGGCGCGGAGCCAGGCGAGATAGAGCGCCCGATAATCACCTGCCAAAATCGCATCACGCAAGGGGATCATCCCGGCTAATTGAACTTCATCCTCATCGATCCAGTCGCCGCCCTCTTCATTAATGAAAATATCGAGAATAACGTGCTCATTGGTCGTCTTCAGAATTATGATATCGGGAATGCAATAGGGCTCTATTGCTCCGGTATTCGCTAGCCCTTTGGGGAATCGGAACATTAGCCGTCGCGTACCCCAGTTTGCAGTGTAAAGCATCGCGTCGAAGTACTTTTCAAGGACGCTTTCGGGCCTGCCGCGAAAATCACCGAAATGGTAGGTAAAGATGGCGCTGGTAGAAGTCAGTGCCACTCGGCTGGAGAGGGTCCGTATGTCGGCCATTTCAGACTCTGTGAGCCGCCGGTCCAGCGCGTGGAATTCGTAGTACTGGTATTCTGACATCGCCTCTCAGCCCTCTTTCTTGCCCTTCTTCAGAGAAGAGAGCATTTCTTCTGCTTTCATGTAATCAATCCGACCTGTGTCTCGCAAGAAAACGATAAAACGTTTGACACTCACCTGATTCGCATGAGGCAGGCTCAGATAGGCGTCGAGGTCACCCTGATCAAAGTCCAGCAAACCATGAGAAGAATTGTCGCTGAAGCGGCCACTTTGCACGAACAGGTCAATGTTGCCGACATGTTCCGTGATCATTTTAGGGCTCAGGCCGGCCCGTCCAAGCTCTCTCTGATAAGCGGTCATTATTTTCTTTTGCTGCAACCGAGCACTTTGACCTGGCTGCTTGAAGCCGGGTTGCAAAGATGTGACAATACCCCCGCCCTCCTGTGCGTGACGATAATCATCGTTCAACCCGGCCCGGATGCCTGGGCCAAAGACCACCCGGTAAGGCACCATCAAGCTGTCGTACGTGATCCGGTCTCCAAACGGCAGCAGCACGGTCTCAACATATATTGGCACGTAGGGCCCGAGCACATCTTCGATAGGGCTGACCAGTCCATGCACCCCATAGGCACGAACCGGCGACTCATCCGATAGAAGAACGGTATATTTCTTCAGATAGCGGAAGACGAAGAACTTACCCGCGAGCCGGTACTTCCAACTCGCAATGAGAGCAAGATCGTCAGGTGTGAGTCCGGACGGGTTCTGCTCGATAAAGCTCTCTCGCAATGAGTCGTCGGCCCACAGGGCTTCGCGCAATTTTAAGACATCCGCAGGCGCCACGCTGGCCCCACGCCCACTTGCCGGGAACGACTCAACGAGCCCAAGCTTCTTGTTGACGAAGTGCAACAGCGGGAACCAGACCCGATAAAATTGCTCCACTTCCTCGGCTTCCAGGACCATCGCTTATTCCTCCTGCACCAGCATACCAGCTACACTCTATTTTCGCACTTTCATCGCAGCGGTTCCATTTGCTGGAACCTAGCCGATGTGATCTGGCCTCACTGTACGATATAAGGTTACGCACCATCTTTTCGGTGATCACAGGTGAGTCGGATCTGTTGGACATGGCATCCCGACTCCTGTTCTTGGCGCCGCATCAGTTTACCGCACGAGCTTTTCACATAGTCCAGGTGGCAAGGAAAAACTACACAAGGAGGCATTGCGCGCACGACGTGCCACGAAGAGGTCCAAGCAGAGCAACCAGCTCCTCTGTAAGCTCTACAGGGGCTCTGCGCCGGCGAGCAAGCTCACCTGCAATAAGAACGGCATGCTGGATTGTAGCTTGGAGGCCGCCACGCGACAATCAACGGCGGACGAAATGGCAAATTTATCTACGGGTAGTCATCGCCCTGGTTTGTACGCATGATCGTATCCCCGGTCCTCTATGTCGAGCCAGGGCACTGCCAGCGCTACAGGTACGATGCTCCAGTGGCGTCCATTACAGGCCATAGTCACAACTCAACTTTGACAAATACAACAGGATTTCGTAAAATAGGTCATTCGGGCCGCTAGCTCAACGGCAGAGCAACTGACTCTTAATCAGTGGGTTCACAGTTCAAATCTGTGGCGGCTCACCACCAACAAGACATGAAAAGGCTCAGACATTCTATTGTCTGGGTCTTTCCCTTTTTGCCTTCTCCATTCTGGTATCATGTCTCTACTCGGTAATGTCCCCATGATCCTGCCCGGCATCACCTATCCACACGGTCTTTACATTCACGAACTCGCGGATGCCATACATGCCCAGCTCTCGACCGTAGCCTGAATGCTTGACGCCACCAAACGGCAGGCGCGGGTCAGAGACGACCATGCCATTGATGAACACCTGACCGGCCTCTATCTCGTCGATGAACCTTGCGCGCTCGGCCTGGTTGTTGGTCCACACGCTTGAGCCAAGCCCAAAGGTCGTGGCGTTGGCGAGCTTTATTGCTTCATCGATGCCCTGCACGCGGTAAAGTGAGGCCACAGGCCCGAACATCTCTTCGGCATACGCAGGAGCCTCCTCTGTTATATCGGTAATTACCGTCGGCACGTAGTAGTTGCCGGGCCTGTCGAGTCGCATTCCGCCGGTCAGCAGCCGCGCTCCCTTTTCCACCGACCGGCGCACCTGGCTGTCCAGGTCAGCCAGGATCGTCTCCGTTGCCAGCGGGCCAACGTCCGTGGCTTCATCCATCGGGTCGCCCACCTTCAACGCCTCCATTGCCTGCACAAAGCGACGCTCAAAGTCGTCGGCGATCGATTCATCTACGATGATGCGTTTGGCCGCAATGCACGATTGCCCATTATTGATGGTGCGAGCGGTAACGGCGGTCTTTGCGGCGACTTCAAGATCGGCGCTTGGCATGACGATGAAGGGGTCGCTGCCACCCAGTTCGAGCACCGTCTTCTTGATATTCTTGCCCGCTTCGTTCGCCACGCGACTGCCCGCAGCCTCACTGCCCGTAAGAGTAGCGGCCGCCACACGGCTGTCTTCGAGCACGCCGGATACCTGTTCTGCCGTAATCAGCAGCGTCTGGAAGGCCCCCATTGGGAAGCCTGCGCGTAGGAGCAGGCCCTCGATAGCGAGCGCGCACTGCGGCACATTGGAGGCGTGCTTGAGCAGAGCCACGTTGCCCGACATGAGTGTGGGAGCCACAAAGCGCAACACCTGCCAGAAGGGGAAGTTCCACGGCATCACGGCCAGTACCACCCCGATTGGCTGGTAGTGGATATAGCTTGAGGCGGCGTCGGTCTCCACAGCTTCATCGGCCAGCAGACGCTCGCCATTTTCGGCATAGTAGCGGCAGCCCCAGGCGCATTTCACAACCTCGGCTACTGCTGACTTGAGCGTCTTGCCCATCTCAGTTGTTATGATGCGCCCAAACTCCGCCTTCTCGCTCTCCAGTATCTCGGCAGCACGGAGTAAGTTCCCACGGCGTTGGGCGAACGATGTTTTCCTGTAGAGTTGAAAAGCTTGCGCCGCCTGTTGAAGCTTCTGCTCTATCTGCACGTCGTCCAACGCCTCAAAGGTGCGGACGGTCTCCCCCGTCGCGGGATTTGTAGTCGCTATAGCGCGCCTGGTTGCTATCGCCATGGTCGGTACCTCATTTCTTTTAGCTCAAGTCTACCATAGAATCAAAGCTGCATGGGTAGTGAGTTCCCCCATGCTGGCGCTGATCCCGCTAACCCCGAGGACGAATGGCTCTACAATGAGCAAGCCCGTAGTGCAGCTTCATGAACCTTTTAGCTTTTGAAAGAGAGACAAAGAAGCGGCCTTTCGCCAAAAGGTCATGAAGCGGCACTAGCGGTTGCGTTCACCTCTCACGAAGAGGAGGGTGCCTACAAAGAGGAAGACCACGAACATCACCGCGATTATCGCCAGGTTGGTGGCCGGCGACTGCAATACCACCTTGTTATATTCGGGGCTGCCCGCGTAGAAGATGCCCCTCGCGAAGTCAACGGCATAACGTAGGGGTGCAATACGCGACAGGATATCCAGGTAGAAGGGGAGGTTCTTAGTCGGCGCGAAGACACCTGATAGGAAGAGCTGCGGGAGCATTATGAAGGGGAATATCTGGTTGGCCGCCCTCTGGCTACGCAGGTTCGACAGCACGAGCACCCCGAAGGAGCCGCCGAAGAGGCATGTCACCAGTGCGACCGGGACGAGCCCTGCCACCAGCGACCATGTCAGAGGCACCCCAAATATCACCCCGAAGATGATGATAGCGAGCCCCTGCGGCAAGGCGACCAGCGACTCGCCCAGAATCTTGCCGAATATTATGGAGTACCGAGAGATTGGCGACACAAAAATCTCCTGGCTGAAATCGTTCTCTCGGTCCTCGATGAGCGAGATAACGCCCAGGGCCGTCGATTGCCAGAGGGTCTGGGCAAAGACGCCTGTGAAGGTTACCACCAGGAAGTTGTAGCCCACGCTAGCGCCCAGCCCGGCTTGCAGGCTCCCGCCGAGGATTACGATAAAGAGCAGCGGGAAGATAAAGGTCGAGACCATACGGACGGGGTCGCGGAGGAACTTGATCAGGTCGCGGTACGCCATGATCGCTATGCCTGATAGCTCGCTCACGTCTTCTCCACAACCGCCAGGTAGGCGTCTTCGAGCGTAGGGATGTGCATTTGCAGCGTGGTCAGCGGAGTATCTATAGACTTGATGATGGTGTGTGGCGTGCGCCCGTCCAACCCGATTTTGAACTGGGGCGTCTCGGTGAAAGCGAAGCCGAGCTCGCCCAACTCGCGACGCAGCTCCTCACGGTCGTCGGCGTCAACCAGCACGTACTCCTCGATGAGCTGGGCTTTTATCTCGGCGGGCGTGCCGTAGGATACTAC
>JALYYZ010000451.1 GCA_030945985.1 Chloroflexota bacterium | reverse complement strand
GCCGCGCCCTGACCCGGCGTCTACTGTGTGGTTCACCACCAGCGACTCGTGGTCGCCAAAGTTGCGATAGGCGAGCCTGTGCATGAAACGGTCTGCCAGGTTATCTAACCTGACAGCAGTGTTAGGTTGCGGTGCGGTGCTGGGTGCCGCGAATGCCGTCACGGGGATGTCTATCGGGCCAAGTAGATTGGCAACCGGGGCGGGATCCCATGCGACGATCTGGAATCTGTACTGACGCACAGCATTACCCAGTTGCCGGTTGGGGGCCATAAAGAAGTTGGGAGTACCGGCGGCTGGGGGGTTGAAGCCATCGGCATCGGAAGGCAAGTAGCCCCCTTCGGGCACAGGCCTGGTGAACATGATTTGACGCGCTGCCTGACCGACGAGCATCTTTGAACGCTCGAATGCAAAGAAGCCTGCACCCACATTGGCTGTGCCGTTGGCGAACTCATTGGTCGCCATGTAATATGCGTCGGGCCACACACCCAGGTGTGGGTAGTCCTCAAAGTTCGTCATGCTGGTCTGGAAGGCGTACCTGTAATAGGAGCCCGTGGGGTCTCCGCTTGTTGAGAGGGCGATACACTGATAGTATGGTCCGGGAGGTGCCGTGAACTGGCTGATCTGCCAGCGGTCAGCAAATTGATCGTAGAGCACTATCGGATCGCCATCGTTGCGCGCTTCACAAGTTCCGCCGAAGCCGGTGAAGAGGGTTTTGATATCTACCGGCCCGAAGACCGACGCGCCTGTCGTCTTGTTGAATACCTGGACTGTCGTATTGACGGTCTGTACGTAGTAAGTAGGGCCCACATCGCCATTGGTGTCAGGTGGTATAACACCAGCGTAATTGTATTGTCCCTCAAAGTTAGCGATAGGCGTTGGTATTGCCAGGTGTCCATAGAGGGTCTGGAGGGCAAGATCCCTACCCAGCGCCCTTCCAGTTCCAGGGGCAAGTGAGTTCTCTATTTCACGTGACCGCTTGGCCGTGCCTGGCGGCTGTGCGGGTATGCTACGCAGGGGAGGCGACACATCGTGCTTGACATCGCTCCTTACCTCGCCTCCATTCGGCAGAACAGTAACTGGAGATTTGCCTGTCTGGTAAGCTTGGTTAGCGGCATCGCCAGCAGAGCCTGTTATGGATCCTTGGCCTGCTCCACTGGGCATGAGAGGAGCAGGGGCTGCCTGCGTGCCGGCTTGAGTGCTGTTTGCTTGCTGAGTATCTTTAGTGCTACTAGTAACGGCGAGCACCGTAACGAGCAGCAACAGGGCCAATATACTTCTTGACTTTACGACTCTGGTCATCCTTGGTCCTCCATTCATTTCATGCGAATTTCTTCGACAAACCACTATGGTCCTTGAACCTTCACCTATTCAATAATTGACGTTGAAGTGTGATGATGGGTACACGCGGGCCCTCATTGGGCTCGTGGAGAGCGTGCCTTGCCCTTGATATGAGCGTAGCGGGGAACAAAGTAGGCTGGTGCAGCAGATCCAGACCATGTGGCATCGTAGGCGTGAATAGTGCTGGGTTACAAAAGACTTACTTCATCCTGCAAAAACTATACCTCAATAGTGATGCAGTGCATTGTTGACTCTTTCGCAGCCTGGGACCTATAATTTCCGGGTACATGACACCTGGGCCTTTACGTGCTTTTTTAGGATACCAAACTTACGATCAGGATGTCTAATCAGATGTTGAGAGCTAACTCATCGTGCGTACTTCTTCCTGTCTGACTTCATTCGCATGGAGAGGAGCCATCCTGTGACCCAAACAGGTGAGCACAAGCGTGGGCAACTGGTGCGCCTATATGCCGAAGTGGCTACGGTGCAGGTGGGCGACGACCTCCTGGAATGCGCTATTAGAGGCAAGCTCTTTAAGACTATGCCTCCCGCCGTGGGCGATTGGGTGGAGCTTGAGGAGACGGGTAGCGGGTATGCGATCATGGGCGTGCTGCCGCGCAAGAGCGTTTTTGCTCGTAGGGCGGCGGGCACTCTGCAAAAGCGGCAGGTGCTTATCGCAAACGTTGATTTAGTGTTGGTGATGTTCGCCGCCGCCCACCCGGACCCCCAGTTGTACATGCTCGACCGCTTCCTGGTGGCTGCTGAGACCAACGATCTTGAGGCTCATATCGTGATCAACAAGATGGACCTGGTAGAGAGAGAGGATGCTCTCTCCACTTTCAAGCCGTACAGCGACGCGGGCTACCCCATCCATTACGTAAGCGTGCGCAGGCAAGAAGGTCTCGACGACCTACGTGAGTTGTTGAGTATGAAGGAGTCTGTCTTCACCGGGCCATCGGGTGTGGGTAAATCAAGCGTGCTAAACTGGTTATATCCGGGGTTGAACCTGAAGGTGGGGGAGCTTAGCGAGGCATACGGGCGTGGAAAGCACACTACCGTAGGGGGCCTACTAATAAAGTTGCCCGGTGGGGCGTCTGTAGCTGACACAGCAGGATTGCGCGAGGTCGGGCTATGGATGCTCCCTCCCGACGAGATACCCCACTGCTTCCCGGAGCTGCGTAAGTACGAGGGGCACTGTCGCTTCAACAACTGTGCGCACATATCCGAGCCGGACTGCGCGGTGCGCGAGGCTCTGGAGAAGGGTCAGATAAATCCTGCCAGGTATAGCAGCTATGTGAAGTTGCGGGAAGAGGCTGTTGAAACCTTTCCCAGGTGGTGATAGCGTACTGCTATTGCTTACCGCAGTAAGGACAGGCGGCCCAACGAACACTAACGGGTCTGCCACAGTTTTCGCACTCGTCGCGAAGTTTGTTGCGGCAATGAGGGCAATACAAAAAATCCTGACTTACTCGGCGCTTACATGAAGGGCATATCTCGCTGTCCTCTATGTCTTGCAGCAGGTACTCTTCTTCCAGTGAGCGCTCGTAAGCCTCTGAAAGGGTCTCTTTTGGCCTGAGTATAAGGTAGAGCAATATTCCTATGAATGGAGCCAGCACGGCAAGCACAAGGGCGAGCACGATGGAGAATACGTCACGGGTACGGGCAGTGATGTCGCGGAAGGTCCATACGATAGAGGAGAAATAAAGGGCCAGCACATAGGCACCGAAACAGGCCAGGAAAAACTCCAGGTAAACGCGAAACTGGTCCAATATCTGGGTCATCAACTATCCTCGGCCCGAAACGGCTCGGGCTTCTCTTGTTTTGTACATATAAAAGGGCCAAATCAAATGCAAAGGCCACATGCCTATTATAACATAAG
>JALYYZ010000204.1 GCA_030945985.1 Chloroflexota bacterium | reverse complement strand
GGTGATACTTACATCCTCTCCGCAACCGCTATACCTGGCAACGAGACCAGCGTCGGACGTGTGATCAACAACCTTTTTGCGCGCGGGGCAGAGGTTATATATAGCCCGATGGCGCAGGTGCATGTGTCTGGGCATGCCAGCCAGGAGGAGCACAAATTAATGCTCAGCATGCTGCGGCCCAAATATGTGATACCCATACATGGCGAGCGGCGTCACCTGGTGGCTTACTCGAAGGTGGCAAAATCGCTTGGGGTGCCTGCCGATAACATTTTCCTGGTGGACAACGGCTATGTTGTCGAGCTCAACGAGGACGATGCTCGCATAGCTGGGCGCGTGCCCGCCGGCCACGTCTTCGTCGACGGAGCCAGCGTGGGTGGCATCGGCCAGGTGGTTATTCGAGATAGACAGTTGCTCGCCCGAGATGGTGTGCTGCTGGTTGTTGTCACTATAGATAAGCAGAGCGGTGAGCTTGTTACCGCGCCCGACATCGTCACGCGGGGCTTTGTCTATGCAGCGGAGGCAGGTCCTCTGCTCGATGAGACGAAGGAGCAGGTGCGCATGGCTCTACAGTCGCACAGAGGAGCAAGTGGTGGCCAGAACCTGATCTCGCCTGATTGGAACTACATAAACAAGAAGGTAAAGGACACAGTCGGCCAGTATCTCTACGAGAGGACCAAGCGCCGGCCTATGGTTTTGCCTGTAGTAGTGGAAGTATAGCCGGCGGAAGTGCAGTTCGTGACATCCTTCTCCAAGTTGGAGCCACGAACCGCCCTCATGTAGAGTGGCCACCTATAAACTGGCCCTCATAAAGTGGAGTGTATATGGCTACTGTAGCTAAGGCGGCTGAGCTAATCAGCGCCAACCCCACTATCGCTGAGTTTGTGGGCGGGGTACCGTTCGAAGAGGTCTGGGTGGCGGAGAACAGGCTGGAAGTCACCCTGCCGGACTCCTACCGCGATTTCCTGCAAAAATATGGCTCGGGATACCTGGGCGCTGTGTCAGTGTATGGGTTGGGCACACCTGACGACGGCCCCCCCAATGTTGTTTGGGCCACCGAGTTGCTGCGTGGCGCCGACGACTTTTTCCCCGTGGACCTCGTGCCGATCCAGGATATGGGCCAGGGCGACATCCTTTGCCTGGCAACTTCACGTATGGACGAGGGCAACGAATGCCCCGTCGTACAGTGGATACCTGAGATGTCGTTCGAGGAGCAAATGTTCGAGGTTGTCAACAAAACCTTTGCTCACTTTCTTTTGAGGCTAGCGAAGTCGGCGCTATAAAATCGGGTCTATGCAGGGGATGCACGCATGCGTAGCGCTCCTCGACATCTACGTGTAATAGGGCTCCTGGGGATCTTTGCTGTCGGGGTGCTTGCCACTCTGCTGGTTGTTTCACTCAGGCACGACAAACCGGATGAGCTCCCCTCTATTCACGTACCCACAAGGTACATACTCCCTCCGACCTTTACGCCAGGCCCAAGAGCGCAACTCAAACCGCCGCACAGCCCTGTTGCACTCCTCCTATCAGCTACGCCACAACTCGTGCCGCCCGCCGAGAGTCCCCTGGTAATTACGGTCGTTGTGACTGTACTTCTCCCCACCATAGCGCCTGTTCAGGCGGACACTCACCAGGCTCGGACTCCCCCAACTATGAGTGGCGCAGTCCCCGTACAACAGGTCGTGGGCATTGCCCCGGCTGCGCACGTCTCTGTGTTGCCTGCGCAGGGTACCAGCTCTGTTGCCGCCGGCGCAGAACCCGTCAGTAGCAGTGGACCTGGCGGGGATCCCTCGGCACCCGGCAACGGTAACGGATCTGGTAGCGATTCCTCGGTAGGCAAGGGCAGATCCGCCATAGGCAACGGCTCTGGTGGAAGTGGCGGCACCGGCCTGGTTGGAGGCGGTCTGCCCAATATAGCCGCTCCCCCAACTGTGGCTATATTCCCTACCCCCAGGATCGTGGCTGCTGCTACAGTTGCGCCTTCGATAACACCTGCTCCAACTGCTACAGTTGTTCTTTATACTGACGCCCAGGTTGTGAGGGTAGTCGATGCGAATACGCTTGCTGTAATGATCTCCGGTCTACAGGTACATGTCAGGATGATTGGCAGTACCGCGCCTGAGCCTTTTCAGCATCCAACCTGCTATAGTGCGGAGGCCTCCGCACAGGCCAAGCAACTGCTCGGCGGGGCCGGCACGCATGTGGTGCTTGAGCGCGACGTATCGGATACCGATCGTTATGGCAGGCTGCTGCGCTATGTTTGGCTCGATAGGCCGGGTGGGAGGATGCTCGGCGAGGAACTGGTGCGAGGCGGGTTTGCTATAGCCAGGTCCTTCGCACCCGACCTCAAATATGAGGCACGCTTCCAAATGGCCGAGACAGCGGCCCATGCTGAGAACCTCGGCATGTGGGCGGCCTGCGGTGGCTTCGGAACCCCCGCAACTCCAACTCCGCATGTAACACGCACGCCGAGGCCATTCGTCACCAGGACCCCGAGGATGGCTGCGACACGTACCCCTACCACAGCACCTGAGAGTAACGCCACGGCAGAGGAGGCGTCTGCTACACCTGAGACGACACCTCTGGAAACACCCGAGTCATCTCCCTCGGTGGGCCTGCGCTACGATCCCCATGGCCCCGACCGCAATTGCTCAGATTTTGCTACACAGGAAGAGGCGCAGGCATTTTACATAGCGGCGGGTGGGCCTCAGCAAGACCCCCACGGTCTCGACCGCGATCATAATGGCCTTGCCTGCGAGAGCTTGCCGCACAAGAAGTAAGTGGGGCCGGACGGCGCGCATTGACGTACCTGTGGCACGGACCAGCTGCTACCTGGTTCCTCTATTTTACTCTCTATTGACTAGAGAGTTGCGTATGTCCCTATGTGCTGATATACTGTGCCATGTCGCGGCTTACGATGCTGCGCTGTTTTGCTATAGTGTCAAGGAGGTTGTTATGAATAACAGCGAGCTGAACCAGCCTGCGAGTAGCGAGCCGGTGGGTCCACAAGGTGGCGCCGGTGGCACATCGGTGGGACCGCAGATTTTTTGTCCAAACTGTCATGGAGGTAATCCACCCAATGCGGCCAATTGCATGTGGTGCGGGCAGCCCATGTCGTCTGTAGGGGCCCCTGCTAACCAGCCTATGAACCAGGGCTATGCGCCCCAACAGCCTCCCATCCAGCAGGGATATAACCCACAACAACCTCCAATGCAACAGGGCTACCCTGCCCAACAACCTCCGATACAACAGGGCTACCCTCCCCAGCAACAGCAATATGGGCAGAGCTTCTCTCCTCAATATTCCCCCATGCCGATGCCTGCCAGGAAGAGCGGCGTGCCGGTCTGGTTATGGGTCCTGTTTGGTCTGATAGGCTTGTGCATTGTAGCGGGGGTTGCTTTCGCCTTCGTGATTGGCCGGGCTGCGTCCGCCCTGCCTGGGGCTCTGCAGAATGCGGAGAGCACAATACAAGCCGGTACTAACTTCGGGGGAGTGTCTGATGGCACCCCCGAGACCGCCTCCCTGGCTGTGGGTAACAGCGGCATAAGCGATGCTTTGAAGTTCACGTTGAACAGCATACACCGCGATAGTGGTGATTTCCTCAAACCTGCCGCCGGTAACGAGTACATCGTCCTTAACATGACTATAGAGAATACATCCAGCGATAAGAAGATAGTGAGCACCCTGTTGAACTTCTCTGTGAAGGATGGCACTGGACACCGCTACAGCCTGGCCCTGGGCGCGAAGACTACCGGCTCCCTTGACGGCGATATTGCGCCTAATACCAAAACAACAGGTGAAACAGCTTTCGAGGTGCCTGCAAATGCTACCGGCCTCGTCTTTATTTATAATCCGCTATTGGGTGGCGACCCGATCAAGTTCAAACTCGACAAGTAGCTGCGCAGTGCCCTCTGTGGCTTGCCTGGTATCTTTAGCAGAACAAACAAGTTCCTCTGGTGACAAGCACGCAGCTTGTCACCAGAGGAACTTGTTTGTTGTTTGCTTGATCTTCTTTTTGATCTCCAACAGGTGTCCTAAAAGGTATTGAAACACTTTTCCCCAGCGTCTGATCCCCGTGATATAATAGTTGCACTTCCAAACATATGTACTAATCGCTATAGAACAGGGGTTATTCGATGCCAGCAACTGCCGCTAAAAAGAGTTCCAAGCCTTCAGGGCCAACGTGGTCCAAGGTGGTAGAGACAAAGAAAGAGACACTCTCTAAGAGTTCCGCGACCAGGAGAAGCAAAGGTAGCGTCAAGCCGACTCCTATCAGGGCAGAGCAGGGCGCTTCGCGGTCAAAGCCGCGCGTACATAAAGCATCTGCTCCGTTCGAGATACCTGCTCATCTACAGAGAGAGTTAGCCGGGATAGTGCTGCTGGTGATAGCAGCACTCTTTGGGGTGGGGCTCTTCTCCTGGTCGAGTGGGGGGCATGGTGTGCTGGCTCTGATGGGGGGTGTTATAGCTCAACTCTTTGGCCTCTCTGCATGGCTCGTACCTATTGCGCTCGCATTGGCTGCCCTGGTGTTGTTGGTAGGGGTCAAGGGGTATGCGCACCTGATCTCTCCAGCGGTGCCTGTGGGTGCGTTCCTTATGTTGCTGGGTTTTATGGCCTTTAGCCATCTCTTCACCAATGGCCAGGCGGCCGCTGAACTTGGGCGTGGAGGTGGCTATATAGGGTTGGCGATTTCCACCCTGCTCTCCGACTATCTTACCAAATGGGGCGCGGGCATTGTGTTGCTGGGTCTGCTCCTCGTAGGGTTTATGCTTGCCTTTGGCGTGTCGCTCGGCCAGGTAATCAGAGGTGTTGGGCGGCCCGCTATGTCGTTTGCTCATAGAGCTGGGGATATGCTTGGCGAGGTCCGTAGTCACCTCTCTACGCTAATTGCCGGCAAGGCCGATGACAAGACCAGCTCACACGGACCTGTGCGGATCAATGGTGAGCTTGCCCTGCATGAGGCTTCTTCTCCTCCCACTCCTCTTGAGGGAGAAGAAGATAGCGGAGAGAAGCCCGACAGTCATTCAGTGCCCACTCAGATGGTGAATCTGCTGGGTATACAGGGGGACGACAACGCGCCTGCCGAGGAGAAGAAGAAGCCTGAGCCTGTTATCAACCAGTCGAAGCTGAAGAAGGGTGAAGCAGTTGAGACGCCGCAAATCCCCGTGGTGTCGCCCACCGGCTATATCTGGAACCTGCCTCCACTTACTCTACTTGAAGGCACGAGTGAAACCAAAGTGAGCCCTGCCGATATAAAGAACAAGATCAGAGTGATCGAGGAGACTCTGCAATCGTTCAACGTAGAAGCAGCCGTACGCGAAGTGAACACCGGTCCGGCTGTGACCCAGTTCGCGATCGAGCCTGGGGTGGGTGTGCGCGTCAGCAAGATAACTCAGCTTGATAAGGACCTGGCGCTTGCGCTGGCAGCGCCCGATATACGCATAGAAGCCCCCATACCTGGGCAGTCACGCATTGGTATTGAAGTTCCGAATGTCTCTCTACAGGTGGTTGGCCTGCGGGGGATAATCGAGTCGGACGTTTTCCAGAACTCCAAAGGCCGATTGAAGATCTCGCTCGGGCGCGACACGCACGGTAATGCAGTAGTCACCGACATGGCAAAGCTGCCCCACCTGTTGGTGGCTGGGGCGACGGGCAGCGGAAAGTCGGTCTTCCTCAACTCTATGGTGGTCGGTTTCATGTTGCAGTTTACTCCTGACGACCTGCGCATGCTGATGATCGATCCCAAGCGGGTGGAGCTTACGGGCTTCAACGGCATCCCTCACCTGTTGCGTCCGGTAGTGACCGACGTCAGGATGGACAAAGAGGAGCAGACGAGGGCTCGCGCCTCCGGGGTGGCCGACCGCGATAGGCCCCTCACGGCAGTGGAGGTGCTGAAATGGGCCCTATGGGAGATGGAGCGCCGCTACAAGCTCTTTGCCAAGGGGCAACGGGGTAAAGACGGGCTGAGCAAGGTATTCAGGAACATAGAGGGCTACCGCACCTTCCAGCGCGAGAACCTCGATGTGCAGATGGAGCACTTACCTTACATCGTGATTATCATAGATGAGCTTGCCGACTTGATGCTGACGGCTCCGGAGGAGGTAGAGACGAGCCTTTGCCGCCTGGCTCAACTGGCGCGAGCTACCGGCATACACCTTGTGGTTGCTACCCAGCGGCCCTCGGTTGATGTGGTCACAGGTCTCATCAAAGCCAACTTCCCTGCGCGCGCCGCTTTTGCCGTGGCTTCGTATCGTGACAGCCAGGTTATACTCGATAGCGCCGGGGCCGAGAAGCTGCTCGGCAAAGGCGATATGCTATACACCGCTTCCGATGAGAGTAAGCCTGTGCGTATCCAGGGTACCTTCGTTTCAGATGCCGAGTCGGACAACGTGGTTAGCTTCTGGCGCAAGCAGTTGCCTTCTGAGAATGGCAGCCAGGAGGCAGCCGCAGAGGTGGTCGCGCCCATGCCGATGCCGGACTGGCTGGGCACGGGCGACGCGGACGCCGAGAGTGAGATGCTGGAGCAGGCAATAGAGCTTGTGAAGCGCAATCGCTTCGTATCAGTTTCCATGCTGCAACGTAAGTTACGTGTGGGTTACAACCGTGCAGCACGGCTGGTGGAGCAAATGGAGGAGCTTGGTTTGATTGCGCCGGCCAATTCCGAGAACAGAGGCAAGCCGCGCGAGGTGCTGATCGGCGCACCGGACAACAGGGGGCTTGATCCCGGCGATGTCGCAGAGGAAACATAGAGTACCCGCACTTTGAGCAACCCGTTATCCCAAAGAGAACAAATCAAGACCCGCAGGGTTTTGAATTTGTTCTCTTTTCCGATAGAGGATTATCTCCCCAAAGAGGCAGACAAGACGCAGGCGTCTATGTTGCGGCCCATAAGGGCATGTGTTATGCTACTCACGTGTGCTGCATGATTATATTAGGAGAACGAGATGCTGAGCGAGCTTACACGGGCTATTTACGACTCATCGGGTATGGACTGGCAGACGGCTGAGAAGTCCGTCTATACGATGCTCACCTTCATGGAGCGCAAATTGCCCCCCGAGGATTATCTACGGGTAAAGCGTTATATACTGGGTGATGTGGAATACAAGCTGCCGGACAGGTCGGTTTACCCTGGTTATGCCGCCGAGATACCAGACCAGGCCAGGTAGCCTCCGAATATCGGGGCAGGTTGAAGCAACCGGGATGCAAATGGGTGGGAGCGCGGCTAGACTGCGCTCCCATTCTTTTCTTTACATAACGAAGGTGGCTGGAGATGGGCATGTTCAGGGTAGCGCGCATCGGGGGCGTCGACATAAAGGTGCATTGGAGCTGGGCGCTGGTGGTTCTGCTTGTAACCTTCCAGCTTGGCAGCCTCTACTTCCCAGACAGGATGCCCGGCGAGAGCGAAGTTACATATATGGTCCTCGGTTTTGTTGCTTCTTTGCTTCTCTTTTTATCCGTGCTCCTGCACGAGCTAAGCCATTCGTTCGTTGCAAAGGCGCGCGGCCTGAAAGTGCGTGACATCGTACTCTACATATTCGGAGGGGTCTCCAATATCGAGCAGGAGCCGGAGAAGGCAAGTGATGAATTTCTGATAGCTGTAGTGGGCCCCCTTACCAGCCTGGGTATCTCCCTGCTCTGCGTGGGGCTGGCGCACCTGGTCTCTCCACCCGTACACAAGGCGGGGGCGGGGGCGGCTGCCACACTCGAATATATGGCGGGAATAAACTTCCTGCTCGGCCTCTTCAATCTAATACCCGGCTTTCCGCTCGATGGTGGCAGAGTGCTGCGCTCGATTATCTGGGGAGCCACCCATAACTTCAGGACCGCTACTCGTATAGCGGGGTTCGCGGGCCAACTTGTGGGCTACGGCTTTATATTCTGGGGGCTCTACGAGGAACTTTCGCTCGGAGACGCCGGTGGCCTCTGGCTGGCCTTTATCGGCTGGTTCTTACTGAACGCGGCGCAAAGTAGCGTATCGGGGGTGGGCGTGCGCGATGCCTTGCGCGGGGTAACTGTAGCCCAGGTGATGGAACCGGCCCCCGTCGCGGGCGCGCCTCACATGACGTTGGCTCATATACTCACCCAGTTTGTGCTCCCCTATAACCTGACCTCCCTGCCTATCGTGCAAGAGGGCCGGCTTGTGGGAATAGCAGCCCTGAGCGATATACAGCATATAGAACAAGACCAGTGGGGCACCGTCACTGCCGGTGACGTTATGACGCGCTTGGAAGGCGTGCAGATGCTCCAGCCGTTACAGAGTCTACAGCAGGCAATGGCTGTGCTGGGAAGTGGCAGCGTGGAGCAGGTGCCTGTAGTCTCGCCCAATGGCGCCCTGGTGGGTATGTTGACGCGAGCGCATTTGCTCGCATGGTTGCACGCGCACGGGGTGAAAGGCTATTAGCGCCTATTTTCGAGTGTGAGACGGCAGTAGAGACTACACTCTATCAAACACCGCCCTGTGAATGAGTCGTAGGCTATCCATTGTGAAGTTCCTCGGTGCCTCTGGTGCCTCAGGGACTGATCGGTCTCCTAGAGTCTCCGGAGGAGATGTGGCAAGCGTAATCCGCAGATTTATTCGCCGGCCTCCGGTTGGCTCGGCCCCGACTTCCAAGATGTGGGCAATCACCGGACCTTACTTGGCGCAATATGCGGTAACATATCTATCTCTATAGAGTAGGCCATGAAAATGTTGTTGACACCGAAGGAAGTCGCTCACGTCCCCGGTTTGAGTCCCTTCACCATCCGCCGCCTGCTACGTGAATGAGTATTGCCCGGCAGAAAACTTGGTAAGAGACAATGGCACATCCAGCGCACTGAACTCGGTGCGTATCTTGGTATCTCTGATAGACCCAGTCCTTGGAAAGCGAGCTTGCACAGGCAAGGAGGTACACATCGTTTAGAAGAGATGGCGGCTGCACAGGGCGTACTTCCAATAACCGACTTCAATCAACTGCTCGGGGAGCCCTGGCCCGACGATGAGAGTGCAGAGCAGTTCATGGAAGCAATCCGTGAGCTTCGCGAGAGCAGTCTAGCTGACCGCAGCCTCTGATGAATTCCTGTGTAGTTGATATAGACATGGTTTCTTACCCTTTCAAGAACAGTCCGGTGGCGCAACTTTATAGTCAGCACCTACTAGGTCCTGTTTTCAAACCGCAGTTCAGTCATTTGCAGGGGGCTGATCAACGCAGACCACAAGCGTAACGTGAGGCCTAAAAAGAGCATCTACAGTCCGAGGTTTCGGCTTTGAAAACAGGACCT
>JALYYZ010000203.1 GCA_030945985.1 Chloroflexota bacterium | reverse complement strand
AGGTCCTGTTTTCAAAGCCGAAACCTCGGACTGTAGATGCTCTTTTTAGGCCTCACGTTACGCTTGTGGTCTGCGTTGATCAGCCCCCTGCAAATGACTGAACTGCGGTTTGAAAACAGGACCTAGTTGCCGAGAAAATAGTTAGCAACAAGAGTAGCTATGAGGAAGACTGACATGGCTACCGATGTAAAAAGTGCCTGTTGCCGGTAGGATGTAGGCCCGGCCTGGGCACCTATCTGTGCCACAGGTTTTCCCGCAGCCTTAGCATCCTGGCGCTCTGCGCGAATGGCACTCCTCATAGCCGCGTGGTAATAGAGGAAAGCGCCTGTTAGCGCAAGACAAAGCTCGACAAAGGCGCTGAGCCACGGCACAGACCAGAGGTTCAAGCCCAGCCGGGGTAAACCGCCTGAATTTCCTGGAAGAATAGCCAGATCACTGCGGTGTACCAGCAGATCGAGTATCCAACTGGAGAAGACCACAGCCCCGATCACAAGAGCGTTACGCCTACCCCAAACGATAGCAGTCACAAGCGCAGCAATAATGCTGATACCTAGCGCCCCTCCCAGAGAATGAGAGTAGTCGGCGCTGAAAACCAGTTCGCCATAGCCGCCGTTTGTGCCCTTAACAGGAGTAGAACCCTCGATCTTGAGGGCATCCAGCACCAGGAATATAATACCCAGAAGCTGCGTGCTAAGCATCAGGGCCCATAGCGGCACCTGCGGCTGGCGCGACTTCACAACAGCCGCCAAACCGAAAGATCCTGCCAGCATTCATCTCTCCTAAACCAAGTTTATAGTCCGCCGGCTATGCCAACTAGTCACGGCGCAGAGTGGTGCTTCGCTCAGCGATGCTTACATATCGTTGTGTCTTATCGTTCGGTTTGGGCCAGTGGAGCCTCGAATCAAGCAAACCTAGCACTACTACAAAGACCAACACAGAAATGATAAATACCATCAACTCCCCCGAATAGTTATGCCACCCTATAGCCATTGCTCTAATGGAGCTATCTCAAGGCGTCCATTATCTATGTCGTATTGCATGACTATGGTCTTGACGGCCGGCACCAACAACTCACCCGTTGGATCGGTGACGCCGGGACCTTTGACTATATAGACATCGTTTGAGGCTGTAGTGAGAACATCCTCCACAGTGCCTATAAGCGCGCCCTCGGTCGTGTAGACAGAGAGGCCAACTATCTGATAAAGGTAATACGAACCTTGAGGCAGGGGGCGTGCCTTTTCTACGGGCACCATCAGCCAGTAGCCGCGTAAAGCCACAGCATCCTCGGGGTTGTCTATGCCACGTAGCTTGATGAGCAACTGACCCTGATGTACACGTGTGGTCTGTATAGGAAAAGAAGTGGGTTCAGTCGGCGCTCGGAAGCCCGGACGGGCAGCCGCTACGCGCTCCATAGAGATAGCGCTACGTGGGTTAAGAGTTGCCGGGTCGAGTGCGCCGCTAGGGGTGCGATCAGGATGCGTCGTAGAATATGGGGCCAGCACTATGTCCGCGAGCTTCCGAAAACGATCCGGGAACTCGGTCAGAATGTTTGCCTTTAGCTCGCCCTTGATTCCGAAGACGCCAACTACCTGGCCCACGATTAAGTGGTCAGGCTTAGTGGGCCGGGCTGTAGATTGGTTCTCACCGTTCATCAAGATAAGGGACTTTAGCCCCTAATCGATCTCCAGTACACCGCGCTTACCCTCACGCGAGGCTGCCGCATTCACTACTGCGCGCAGTGCCCGTGCAATTTTGCCCCCATGACCGATGACTTTACCCTTCTCTTCCGGGTTGACCGACAGGTCTATGCGAATGATATACGGGCCGCGATGCTCACGCACTTCGACTTCATCGGGTTTGTCAACGATGCTCTTGGCGATATATTCTATAAGGTCTTTCATAAAGGAGAAACCTCGTACACAGAAGTAAGCCCTTGTGAGCTCACATGGAGAGTAACCTGGTTCTAGGAGGTTGGCGCAGGTTCCGTATCGCTTGCAGACTCTGGGGCACCGCCACCTGTCAGAGCCTCTGAGCCCTCTCCATCGTCGCGTGTGGCCTCGGCCATAGCCTCGTTCATGTGAGTACCACTCTCGGTCGGCCCTGTTTCAAGGGCAGCAGTGTCAACTGCCTGCAACAAGTCCACCGAATCGCTGGTGGAAGCCGCCTCGACAGTCTCAGGGGCTGCCGCAGCAACCTGAGCAACGGGGGCCACAGGAGCTCCCTTACGGGTGGCCTGAGGAGCAACCAGGCCGGCCCTCGACATGCGATTGTACCGCTTGACAAGGCTGGCGACAGCATCGGTGGGCTGGGCACCTTTCTTCTTCCAATCTTCGTACTTAGCTATATCAACGTGGATCGTTGCGGGATCAGTAAGGGGATTATAGTGCCCCAGGGTCTCGAAAAACCTACCATCGCGCGGGGCACGCGCGTCGGCCACCACTATGCGGTAGTGTGGCTGCCTAATGGCGCCCATGCGGCGCAACCTGATCTTGAGCATTGGTCTGTGTGATACTCCTCTAAATTCTCAATAAAAGGGCAATGCGCCCCAAATCTCCGGGCACAGCCTACAGAAGACTACCTGCTATTATAAGGCATTTGCCTGGGAGCGTCAACGTACCGCAAGGCCGCGACAACAGAAAAGCCGTTGATCTCTTCCATGCAGACTGCCTCGGAGTGAAGCACCGGGTCCAGCGAGAGGCATAACTGCGGTCGGTGGGAGCCGGGTAGGTGCAAAACCTGTGAGCCCAAAGAGGACGGTGCTATACTCGCCAACTAGAGAGTGCAACCCATCTTTGGTCGGATCGTTATCCTTGTGAGGCCTAACCTAAAAGGCCGAACAATGTGATCACATGGCTGTACAGAACCGCTATTGCAAGTAGGAGGAAATTAGGAATGGATATAAGGCAACGCAAGACTGCTAGGGCAGCACTGGCCATGTCCGGCCTGCTCGGGGTAAGCGTAGTGTTCGCTAACGCACTGCCTGCCTCGGCGGTCGACTTCGCCCACCCTGCATTCAAGAAGGTGTGGGATCGCACAGATTCGCTCGTGGCTTCAGGGCAGGTGAGCCGAACTTTCTTCTGGGGACCGCAGCCCAACGCTGCCGCCCAGGAACAGTATGTCGATGCGCCGAACGGCACAGGTACGCGCCTGGTTCAATACTTCGACAAGAGCAGAATGGAATTGAACAACCCAGGGGGCGACCCTAATTCGCCTTTCTATGTCACCAACGGCCTGCTCACGATCGAACTCGTCAGTGGTCAGATGCAGATAGGTAACAACCAGTTTGTAAATAGATATTCGGCAGAAATACCGCTGTCGGGTGATACTAATGACACAAATGCCCCGACCTATGCATC
>JALYYZ010000195.1 GCA_030945985.1 Chloroflexota bacterium | reverse complement strand
AAAGCCTACTGGAAGGGACTACTAATCTCTTGAGAACAGAACAAACAATCAAAACCCTTCGGGTTTTGATTGTTTGTTCTGTTCGTTCATTATGAGCCGGCATAGCCAGCTCCGGCAGCGGCTCTTTAGCTTGACGGCTTATCAAGCGCGGGCTGCATGGCATAAAAATCGGCCATGAAGCGCTCCGTGTAGTCAGCGATTAGCTCTTCCACACGCCTGATATCTTCAGACACGACGATCAAGCCTGCGTGGGAATGCTCGTCCAACTTCCAGGTAATCTCCGGATCGTTGTAAGCCGAAGTGTCGGGGTGCTCCTGGCGGGCAAGAGAGATGATGAGACCAGCAGGGAGGTCGCGGGTAGGCTCAGGCGCGTAGGGGGCCTCCCCACCCGCTATCTCAATCCTGGCCCATTCGGCCCAAAGGTTCAGCCCGCTCGACGCTTGCACAAGCTCGAAGAGATAGGCGCCACCTACGCGCGCAGCCGTCTCTAGAAAATAGAACCGTCCATCGTAGCCCTTTATGAACTCCGTATGGGTCACGCCGCGCACAAAGTTCAACTCCTCAAGCACGCGCCCATGTAACTCCGCAAGCGCCTCCTTATCGGGTCCTGACGGCAGGGTAATGCTGCTGAAAATGCCGCCATAGTGTGCTACATCGAATGGTGGAGAGCCATACTTGTGATATTCGGCGAAGAGTATTTTCCCGTTATAAGTGATTGCATCGACGTGGAACACATCGCCCGGCACATACTTCTCAAGTAAAAAATGCGACTGCCTGTCGCCCAGAGAATCAAGCACAGGCCACAGCTCTTCAGGTTCGTTTATTTTGCGAATACCGACTGCGGAAGCCTCGGAGCGCGGCTTCAACACCCAGGGAGGAGGCACTGCCTCCATATAGCTGCTGAGAGCGGCATAGTTCAGGACCGGCACAAAGGGGGGTACGAGTATGCCTTGATCTCGGGCCTGCACACGCATAGCCAGCTTATCTCGGAAGAGCCGGGCCGTCGTCTCGCCCATACCTGGACAGCGCAGGTGCTCGCGCAGAGAAGCAGCTACTTCTACATCGTAATCATCCATGGCAGCGATGCGGTCTATCGGGCGGCTGCGAGCTAGATAACTGACGGCGTTGAGCAGGGCTTCACGGTCGGAGAAGTCGGGCATGAGGAAAAGCTCGTCAATACTTTCTCGCGGCCACTGGTAGCCCGCAAGCCTTTCCACAGTGAGCAGCATCACATAACATCCCTGCCGCTTGCACTCGCGCATGAAATCTGCCCCTTTGAAGTAGCTGGAAAGGCACAGGATATGGAGAACGGGCTGGTCCGGCATAAAGACCCCCAATATAAAAAGGAACGATGCGACGCGACCGCATCATTCCTCTATTTTACTATAGTCGTCGCCCTGTGTGAACCGCGCATGCAACCAAATCTAAGGACTTATGCGTGCCAACAACCTCCCGAGCCGCAAGACATGCAGCAGGCCATAGGCTCTGTTAGTCAGGACAATGTGCATTACTAGTTCGCGCCTGACATGCCTCTCTTGATTTAGCACGCATAAGCCTTTTAGCCAAATCTATGTCCAGGGCTTGCAAAAAGATCGCAGCCGAATGCCTACAGCCTCAGCCTTTACAGATCCTTGCGCATAACTACGGTTGTCATCTCTTTCTTAAACCCGGCAGACTCATACAACTTCAACGCACCGGTAGGGCTGTCGGCGTCCACATCTAAGTTCGTCACTTCCATACCGTCCAACTTCATTCTCTGCAAGCCTGCCAGCAGCATAGCGCGACCGAGGCCGATCTTGCGGTGTCCCCGCCGTGTGCCAAGCAAGTGTATCCAACCTACCTTACGACCATGTCGGGCGTTATCCTCAGGGTCGATCTCGCAAAAGCAAAAAGCGGCAAAGGTGCTATCAG
This sequence comes from Chloroflexota bacterium, assembly GCA_030945985.1. GTDB lineage: Bacteria > Chloroflexota > Chloroflexia > QHBQ01 > JADMIH01 > JADMIH01. The sequence continues at coordinate 4,302 of JALYYZ010000195.1, read as the reverse complement.
GGGCGACGATCACCAGATCATGCTCCGGTTTGTATGCGGGGTTGTTGGCGCGGTAGTGCTCGGCTTTCGCCAAGGTCAGAGGCTGAAACTTCCAAGTGTCAACAAACGACTCGTTAAAGCAGGCCACCCGCTCGGGTAATTCATTCTTCGATTGGAGGTGGTTCAGCGCATATCCCTGCGGCAACTCAGGATCGGGTACCGGGTCGGAGAGGTCGCGCGCCATTCTGAAGAAGTAGCGATCTGGGGCAAAGCCGTTGGCTTCGAGTACGGCTATACCCTCTAAATTAAAGTCACGAATGCCGGAGTAGAGGTGACCCGCCTGGTCGCGCTCCCGAGCCACTGTACCAACGCGCTCACCGGCCCAGCTTATTACGCTCTTCGCCAGGAGCCCGCCTGTCCGCGCATCGGGGTGGACTCGGAAAAAGAAGCGTCCTTCCGTATCGGCGCCTTCGTTCAATAGATCTACCTGGCCGTAAGCAACCAGCATGCCCTCCGCATCTTCCCACAACCGTAGATCATTTGCCTTGTCGCGCTGTGGGTAATCTATCGCCAGGCGCAAGCCGGCCAGGGAGGGGCTTTCGTCCAGATTGTCATGGATGTTGCATCTGTCAAGCAGTTCAAATATAGATTGAAGGTCGCTATCGCCCGCGTAAGCTCTTGACCTGTATTCCGTTCCAACTAACATAGAGATCACCTCGCCAGATATTGGACGGCATACAGCCGCCCGCTATATTGTAGCACTATACACCGGGCCGGCAAGATTGTGCAACCCCTTGATCCTGTTGGCGAAGTAATTTGCTGCGCTGCACTCTTACATCTGATGATGAGTAAACTCGCTAAGGCGCGGCAGAGTGCCTGTTCGCTATGCCTATTCGAGATGGAATGCGTGTAGGGACTTCGCCAACAGGATCATAATGATACACTAACGCCAGCAATCGGTCTGTACACCTATTTTCATATGCCCCAGGACGCTTCAAGAAGCTGCAAGGTCCTGATTAGCAGGCTGCACACCTGACCGGGTGCAGCTTCATGGACCTCTTAGCTTTTGAAAGAAGAACAAAGCAATATGACCCTGCCGGTTTTGATTGCTTTGTTCCTGGAAAGAATAGGGCTTTCCTAATGCAGCTTCATGGACCTCTTCGGAAAAGAGCGCTTCTTTACCAAGAACAAACAAATCAAAACCCTGCGGGTTTTGATTTGTTTGTTCTTCTTTCAAAAGCTAAGAGATCCATGAAGCTGCACTAATATGTGGTTGGAAGCTGCACGAGCGCTGAATACACGAAGAAGTAAGGGTATAAGGGCGCGAGAGGAGGGGGATGCAGGGATGTGCAAGGTTGACGGCAGCATGGGCCGTGATATAATGTGGCTGCACGAGGGCATCTATTGTTGAGCTTGGGCACCTGTTATATATGTATAGGAGGAAAGTATAGGTATGAATGCAAGATTGTTCAGCCGGGCAGTTAAACCCTTAGCCCTGGCACTTATATTAGCGCCGGTTTTGGCGGCGTGCGGAGGCGCTGCGGACACGCCGACCACGGTTCCGGACGTCCCCACCACGGCCCCCACGGCGATGAGCACAACGGACAACACGCCGACAGCTATGATGGCTGTGGCTACAACAGCCGCCATGATGTCGCCCACTGCGGGCGCACTAATGGGCGATACCCCCACGGCTATGATGACGGGTGGAACTCCATCTGCGGGCATGATGGGCACCCCCGGCGCGGGCAAGCAACTCAAAGTCGGGCTGGTGACAGACGTGGGCCGTCTCAACGACAAATCGTTCAACCAATCCTCGTGGGAAGGCGTTGTACAGGCTCAGCAGCAATTGGGCATCGACGCAAAGAATATCGAAACCGCTGACCCCAAGGACTATGACAAAAACATCCAGCAATTCGTCGGCCAGAATTATGATGTAATCGTCACAGTAGGCTTTGCCCTGGCAGACGCCACGACGAAAGCTGCCAAGGCCAACCCCAACATCAAGTTCATCGGTGTGGACCAGTTCCAGGCAGCTACCCTGCCCAACCTGGCAGGCCTCATCTTTGAGGAAGACAAAGCCGGGTATTTGGCAGGCGCGCTTGCAGCCTCCATCTCCAAGTCCGGCACCATCGGCGCTGTCTGCGGCACTGATGACGTACCACCTGTATGGAGATATGGAGAAGGCTACAAAGCAGGAGCCAAGTCAGTCAACCCGAACGTCAAAGTGCTCGTCACTTACCACAGCGACGTAGACATCAGCAAGACCTTCAACGACCCAGATTGGGGCAAGACCACTGCCCTCTCGATGATCGACAAAGGTGCCGATGTGGTGTTCGGTGCGGGCGGTAATACGGGGAACGGAGCTATCTACGCAGCGAAGGATAAAAGCATAGCAGCCATCGGTGTAGACAGCGACCAATACGGCACTATAGGCGACCAGTACAAGGGCGCACTCGTCTCAAGTGCCATGAAGCTGCTGACACCTGGTGTCTTCGGCATCATCAAGAGCGTACAAGACAGCTCGTTCAAGGGCGGCAACAACACCGGCACCGTGGGGCTTGCACCGTTCCACGACATGGACGCCAAGGTTGGAGCCGATGTGAAGACCAAGCTGCAAAGCATTGACGCTGGACTCAAAGACGGCACAATCAAGACATGCGTCTCACCTGCTAAGGGTGCCCCTAGCCCCTGCGGCGCTGCGGGCAGCACACCGGCAGCGGGAGCCACAACCGCCGGCAAGCAGCTAAAGGTCGGCCTGGTAACAGACGTTGGTCGTCTCAACGACAAATCGTTCAACCAATCCTCATGGGAAGGCGTTGTACAGGCTCAGCAGCAGTTGGGCATCGATGCCAAGAACATCGAAACCGCTGATCCGAAAGATTACGATAAGAATATTCAGCAGTTCGTCGGCCAAAATTATGACGTGATAGTCACGGTTGGCTTTGCCCTGGCGGACGCCACGACGAAAGCTGCCAAGGCCAACCCCAACATCAAGTTCATCGGTGTAGACCAGTTCCAGGCAGCTACCCTGCCCAATCTCGCGGGCCTGGTCTTTGAGGAAGACAAGGCCGGGTATTTGGCGGGCGCGCTTGCAGCTTCGATCTCCAAGTCAGGCACCATCGGCGCTGTTTGCGGTACTGACGATGTGCCCCCGGTTTGGCGATATGGAGAAGGCTACAAGGCGGGAGCCAAATCGATCAATCCCAACGTCAAAGTGCTAGTCACTTACCACAGTGACGTGGACATAAGCAAGACCTTCAACGACCCCGATTGGGGCAAGACCACTGCCCTCTCGATGATCGACAAGGGTGCCGATGTGGTATTCGGTGCGGGTGGCAACACCGGCAACGGAGCTATCTACGCAGCCAAAGACAAGGGGATTGCGGCTATAGGCGTAGACAGCGACCAGTATGGTACGATAGGCGACCAGTACAAGGGCGCACTCGTCTCGAGCGCCATGAAGCTGCTGACACCTGGTGTCTTCGGCATCATCAAGAGCGTACAGGACAGCTCATTCAAGGGCGGCAACAACACCGGCACCGTGGGGCTTGCACCCTTCCACGACATGGACGCCAAGGTTGGAGCTGACGTGAAGACCAAGCTGCAAAGCATTGATGCGGGGCTCAAAGACGGCACAGTCAAGACATGCGTCTCACCGGCCAAGGGTGCCCCAAGCCCCTGCGGAGCCACCGGTTCCGCAACGGGCAGCACACCCGCAGCAGGGGTCACAACAACACCGTAGCACTTTCTCAGCAGATCTTGTTGATTATTGCAGTTTCATGAACCTCCTGGGAAAAGAGTGCTCCTTTCCAGAAACAAACAAATCAAAACCCTGCGGGTTTTGATTTGTTTGTTTCCCACTACTCACCGAGGCTATGAGCGTAAACACCACCCGACAAAGGCGCAACGCTACACCTGAACAGAGCCCCCCACCCACCGACCCGGCGCAGCCCGGTGGATTGGCAGCGCTTGGCAGGAGGGTCGGGGGCGCGCTCGTGGTACCTTTACTGGCTATATTCACCGCGCTGGTTGTGAGCGGGCTTATAGTGTGGGCCACTACCGGCGATTTGGCAAAGGCAATCGGGCCTCAAGGAGCTTTTGCCGGCCTCTGGCAGGGCGCTGTGGGTTCTCCGGCGAACATAGCCTCTACGCTGCTGACTTCCACCCCATATATCTTCGCCGGCCTCGCGGTGGCGCTTGCCTTTAAGTGTGGGCTCTTCAACATAGGAGTAGAGGGTCAGTTGGCCCTGGGCGCGACGGCGTCGGCTTACGTGGGCTACTCGCTCACTGGCCTGCCTGCGCCGCTGCACATCATGCTGT
>JALYYZ010000367.1 GCA_030945985.1 Chloroflexota bacterium | reverse complement strand
CATACCTGATACTCGCTTCAGCCGGGCTATTGCAGTTAGGCCGACTACACTGCGTGGCGATGGTAGCAGCAGTAGGGGGACTCTCGGTGATCACCTTTGTAGCCCTCACGGGAGTCAATTACTCGAGCCAGGTACAGAAGGAGGACTGGCGGGGCGCTATGTCCTATCTGCAAGATCATACACGACTCAGGGACGCCATCGTGGTTTTCCCAGGCTACCTTGTGACAGCGGTCAACACCTATTACAAGCCGGGTGGCTCCGGACAGGTGCCGAACGTGCCCATCGAGACGGTACCCAGCCTCAGCACGGCTCATTTCGGGCAGCGGGAGCTTGAAAGTACACTGCGAGAAACAATCAACTGCCACGAACGCATCTGGCTCGTCACATCCCCTCCAAGACAAGCTCAAGAAGACCCTGAGAACAGAGTGCAACAGTGGTTCCAGTACAACTGGAACACCTTCGACACGCGAGTTTTCAACGGCGTTAGCCTATACGGAATATCGTTCAACTCTCAGGTGAATTGCTGGTTCCCGCCACCGGACTACCCCGAGGTACATACTTACACAAATGGCCTGATATTTCAGGGCTATATCTACGAGCTACGCCACGATGCCACAAGCCAGATGGACGCTTCATACTTCCCACTCACCATGTATTGGCACAACAATAACAAGCTCGATGCAGATTACATGGTGCGTGTGCGGATTAAGAGCCCATCAGGGCTTTACATCGTAGATGAAGCCCTGAGACCGCTTAACGGCTACACAAAGACGTCTGAATGGCCGCCAGGCCGAGAGACCATCGACTACAGGGACATCAGACTGCCGGGTGGCCTCACGCCAGGCAACTATACGATCTCTCTGCAAGTCTACCCCACAGGCCACCCGGAGAAAGCACTCAGCCTTGAAGACGGGAGCACAGAGTTTGAGTTCAAAGCTCCTCTGCCTGTAATACCCTGGAAGCCCTAGTGCCTCACCAGCTAAATAGTGAATGTTTTGTTCCATTATTTCTCACCTGCGGTGAGAAATAATGGAACTTTCCAGAACAAGCTGAAAGGTCCATGAAGAGATGCTACTGCAGCCACCACTGTTCGATGTTCCATATAAAACGTGGTGACGTGAAATCTATGTCGCCTTTGAGGGACGGCCCGGCTACTACACCGAATTTTTCGGACCATAGAAAGTAGTAAGGAAGCTGGTCCGCAAGGATAGTCTGCATACGCGCATATTTGTCATGGCGCTCACTGAGATCATAAGATGAGCGGGCATCGATGGCCAGTCTATCAAATTCAATTGCCGAAAAGCCCGAAATATTTAGCAGGTTAGGTTCAGCCGCAGTAGGTACCTGACTCGTATGGAAGAGCGCAAACGAATCGGGATCCACTCCTGTGCGGGTCCAGCCAAGCATCACTGCATCGAAGTTGAAGGGAGGACGTGCCGTTGGGCTGATGCGCGCCAATATATCCGTATTGAAGTCGGCAGGCTGCACCTTCAAGCCGATACCTACCTGCCTGAGAGGTCCGACCATCGCTTGTGCAGCCTTGAGCCGCACGTCCTGACCTGTGCCTACGTAGAGTGACACCTCAAGCGATTTCTTGCCCTTCTGCAATATACCGTCTTTGCCTTTGGTGACCCAGCCTGCGTCGGCCAGGAGCTTGCGCGCTGCCGCAGGATCGCCCCCAAGCTTCGGCACATCCGGATTGTAGGCCCACGAAGACTTTGTAACGTCACTCCACACAGGGTCGGCGCCGCCACCTGTTGCTGCGAAGGCCAGTCCCTGCTTATCTAGCGCCAGCGCCCAGGCTTGCCGTACGCGGGTATCGCTGAATACATCGGTAGGGCGCAAGTTAAAAGCAATAAAGTCATACCCCAGCTCGTCGTATGCGCCTCCGCGCACGCCTTTACCTTCCTTCACCAGTTGTTCGGCGTCAAGTGGGCCGAACTGCCCCAACAGCAACTTGCCCTCACGCACAGCCGACTTGGATGCTTCAGTATCCGGAGCCACAAGGAAGGCTACGCGGTTGATATAAGGTCGACCTTCGTAGTAGGCTTGATTGGACGTGAGTAGGATAGACTTGCCGGCGTCTCGCTTGCTAAAAGAGAATGGGCCTGTGCCTACCGGCGCATTGTTGAAAGGGCTGTCGCCCAGCTTGGAAGGATCGGTGCCCGATAGGATATGGCTGGGTAGAATCGGCATCGCAAGATCAGCCAGAAGGGGCGAGTAACGGCGCTTGAGGGTAAAGCGCACAGTATAAGGCGCAGGATCGGCCAGATCTACAGACGACACCGCATCCTGGATGTGTATGAGGCGAGTGTTATCGGCACGCAGCCTGTTCAACATCTTATAAGACCACACCACGTCATCGGCGGTGAACGGTTTGCCATCATGCCAGAAGACGTTCTGCCTTAGATGGAATGTAATCTGGGTGCCGTCAGGCGATACGTCCCAACTTTCGGCCAGGTCCGGCTGCGGCTGAAGATGGTTGTCAAGACGAGTGAGTCCACTAAAAATAAGGCTTGTCACTGTTTCAGACGATGCGTCCTTTCCCACGAGGCTCTGGGGACTGCTATCACGGCTCGCCAGCCAGGGATTCAGTGAGGAGATATCCCTGGTGAGTCTTATAGTGAGCGTACCCGTATATGGGTGGAGCGAAGGCACCAGGGTAGCCAAAGGCGTGGACGAAGGCAGAGGGTGTACTACTACCACCGACGTAAGAGCAGGGGTTTCTACAGGCTTGGGGGGGTCCGTTTCACAAGCCGTCAGCAGAGCAGAAGTGAGGAGAAGAGAAAACAGTAAGAAGAGGCGCTTCAGAAAGGCGTAGAGAGATGAGCGCTCGGTGTACAGATGGTGCATGAAAACATTATACGGCAGGCCGTTCCAAACGTGTACTGCCCATGCTGCACATGCCGTACGCCCCAGAAAAACAGGCGAAATGTAACTCATTTTCCTGTGCGCCGGCGACACGCCATAAAGAGACCAAGTAGGATATTCGCTCGTATATACACTAAGCCTTAGATTCGGCTCACTGTACGAGGAAGGGGCATTGTGCAAGAAGCCCATAGAGGACTATGCACAGGCGGAATCAGTCAGCTATTGCGGTAGCAAATCAGCAAGCCGGTGTATAGGATGGGCTTTAGAGGACTTCCCGGCCCCAGCGAGAACAGTATACTTCAAGTAATAAGAATGTGATGGACACTATAGTCAAGAAGAAAAAGCGATTACCAATACCCAATGTTAGCTACACTAAAGATAATACTGAAGCATATTGTTAGCCCTGTTCCGCCTGTGCTACAATGTGGACACTTTACCTTTAGAGACCAGACTGGGTAGAGACGTATGACCGCATGTGTCGGGGCCAAAGCTATCTGTGACCACATCGAACCTGTCCTCACAACTACTACAAAGGTGACGTTATAGAAGCCTATACACAGATGGTCGCTGAAGGGCACCGGCTGGCCGTAGTCTTTATCTGGAAGCAGGGAGATGCTCCTGATCTTGACTACGCACGTCAGATCTTAGCGGCAATAAACCCGGGCGCCTATATCGCTTCTCTTGGCGAGAATACACGCCTGCACCGCCTGGCCGTGACCCGCCCCTGGCCCCAGGACCCCTGGCAGATGGCCATTGCCCAAATGGAGGCTATAGGTACCGGCGACAATAGCCTGTGGACCGATACAAGATACTATGAGTTGGCGGGCTGGCAAGGGCGTGATCGTCGAACAGGGGAACGACTCTTTGTAGTCACTGTCTATCGCCGTGCAGCAGGGCTAAGCCATAGCACGGGGCAAGCAAATACCACACCTTCTCTCGCAAGAATACCATTCCAGCTACAGCGCCCCACAGGGGATCTCGAACAGCTTTCCACGGGCGGCGAGGGAGCTGACACTCACCCCACTTCTCACGTGGAGTCGAGTGCTTACCCGTTCGGGATCAACCCTATGCTCTCCGGTCCTCTTACGGAGACAGGCAGCCTGGAAATGGCACCCGGTCCTATTTCACTAACTCCACCAATTCAGCAAATAGAAGCCCAAATGCAGTCTCCCGTCTCCGACAGCTACGAGCATTTTTATGTGGGGTTCGGCCCACGACTTGCCGGGGCTGTCGTAGACTTTGTAGTAGTTGCATTACTCCTTGTACAGTTTGCGTTCCTCCCCTTCTTTGCACCACACGCGGGTCCACAGACGCCCGGCTTCTGGGCGTGGCTGCAATCTTACGGTGGCTACACCTGTCTGCTCCTGACAGGCGCTGCCCTGGTCTTCTCTTTATATCATGTTATCCAATGGACAATCTGGGGCCAGACAGTGGGGCAGCGTATGGTACATATTCGCGTTGTCGACGCTAAAGGCAACAAACCGGACGCCGGCAGGTCGATCACCCGCGTAGTAGGTTATCTACTCACACTACCTACAGGCCCGTGGGCTGTAGCTATGATCGCAATGAACCCACAAAGGCAGGGCCTTCACGATGCTCTGTCCGGCACGTATGTAGTACCGGAGAAACCTGATGGTGTTGCTCCGGCCGGGCTACCGGGTTATGGAGCGACAGCCGTGAACATATCAGGCTCACAGACCAATCGTGATTCTCGACCAGGTACGCCGACCCAAGCGGCGGAGCAGCTCGACGCGGCCGCCATGCTGGGCAGCACACCGGCTTACAGCTTTATCAAAATCAAGCAAGGAGCTAACGAGCCTGGCACACATGAGCCAAACGCCGAAATAAGAGTTGAAAATACGCCAGTGTCAGGTTCTGGTGAGGAAGCCGCAACAGAGCGCATGCCCATGGTGGATGTACCAGGGGACAATTGGAATAGGACGAGCAGCAATCAGCGTCAGGAGGCCGAGTCGCTCACAGACGAGATGTCGCCGGAACACTTTAGCGCCTACAGCACGCTGCCCCAGCTTCCTGACCTCACGTCTGGGCCGCTGCACGAGGTGATCGTGTCAACGGCAAACACAGGCCCAATAAGTGGCGAGAAGGAGATACGCGAGGCGCGGGCTCTTTACAAGCTGGGCATGGCACAGATGGAGACGGGCGTCAATCAAGGTCCACGACTCTACAAGGTCGAACCTGGCGCGGCCAGATCTGCGGCGGCTATGTTCCGACAGGCGCTACAGCTTGTGCCCACCTCGGTTGTTTATCGATATTCTTATTCAGTAGCCTTGCGCTACTCTGAGGGCCTAGCCGTAGCATTGAGCGAATTGCGGCTCGTACTCAAACAAGACCCCGACCACTTCGAGGCTCGCCAGCAGATAGCTTACGGGCAGAGGTGGCACGATGCCTTTGCCTATCCGAGCCTGATCTCACCAACGCCGGTCGAGCAAGGGGTACCACTGCCTGAAGCGATCAAAGCTACGCTACCGGACGGCCAGGCAGCGGCAACGCGCCTGGTGTTGCTACGCGAAGGGGGTACCAAAACAGCCGCCTTCATCAGCCGAACACCTATATCGCTCTGGGCCGAGCTTCCATCAGCCTCAATGCCTGCTTGCGTAAGGCTCTACTTGTCACGTACACCTTTTGGGCCCATAATCGCACTCTATGTCCTACTCTACGACAATCCTGCCGACCCCTATATAGGTGAGACCTTCCTGAACCCACACGATCCCGGTCACCCGACAGATGACGCATGTCTACTCGGCCAGAATATGCTCACCCAGTTGGCTAAGCAAGACCGTACCTTCCTGATATTCAGTGATGAGAGAGAGAGGCTGCTACTTTCTCGTAAGCTTATATTCGACGCCACTACACAGGTCAACATGGCCCGTGTCCTCTTCGATGTACAGTCACTTCCACCTTTGGTGATCGAGGCCGAAGCGTTCCAACAAGCCGCGCAGTGGCATATGCAAAATTTCGAATTAGACCAGCTAAAAGAGGCATAACCAAAGGTGACATACGATAGCCAAGAGGCCAACTCCATCTGGGAATGGCACCGAGTAGGGCAGGGAATCCTCATAGATAGGGGCAATGTGCTGCTCAGCGGCAACAGGTGGTTCAGCGACAAACCGTTGGTATGGACGCTGCCTGGTGGCCGCTCCGAGAATGGCGAAGGAGTTGAGCAAACGGTAATACGCGAATTTCTTGAAGAGACGGGCCTCAACGTGGAAGTGGTCGACCTGGCATATGTCGCGGAAGCCCGCAGCGGGGTAAACAAGCGTATCTACTTAACATGCGCCTTTACAGTAAGGCTCCTCTCAGGCAATCTCACCTGTGTGGGGGATTCTGCGGTTGAGGAGTTGCGTTTCGTAGAGGCCAATGAGCTTTCCAGCTATATACCCGGCCCAAGCCTGGGAGACCCACTGCGCGCATACCTGGTAGATACCGGCCGCCGGGTGCGCTACTGGTTCTTCCCCGAATATGAGTAGCGAACGGGGACATACGGAGCGTCACAGTCCCAACTGTAACAGAAAGCCGTACTGCGCCACTTCTTTGCCGCCCGAAGGGCTGGTCCAGCCGACGCTCACTACCAGCACATATTTGCCTTTTGCAAGCGTTGTAGGCAAAGCCACACTGAATGGCCTGCCCGGCACATCACCCGTGGAGAATAGAGCCTGGCTGTCGGGAGCAAAGTAGAGCACCTGGTCCGGCGAACTACTCAACAGAGAACTACCGTAAGGGTAAAGCTGGGCTGACAGAGAGAGCGGGCTGGGACCCAGGTTAGGGTCGGGGCCATACTGGGAACGGAAACCAAGAACATCTCCCGGAGACGCCTGCAAGGCGCCTGCCGGCAAAGGAACACCCACACGCTGCAAACACATTCTCTTCCAGCAATAGCTGCCCAGCCCACCTTTCTGTTCACCCTCCTGGGTAAGCAGGCTCAACGTAGGAGGCAACACGTAGGCGCTAGTCGGGCTCGCCGGTGGATCGAGCGGTACACTTACCTGTGCAACGATACTACCTTTACCCGTCGAGGTGCTTGGCGGGGTGCCTGTCGAGGAGGCCGTCAGCCACCCCCCGTAGCTCAGAGCGCCCTGCACATTGGTAGCCGTAAGTGGCACAGTCACCAGCAAACTGATGTTGCCTCGGCTGTCGCTATGCGTTGCGGCAAGCTGTACACCCCCAGCAACATTTGGGTGTCCTACCACCAGGCTCACACTCTGTTCGGCAGGCCAGCCTGTACCTGTGAGGCGCACACTCTTACCATTGCTTTGCCATGCGATTCCCAGGTGCGCCCCCGTCTGAGAGGTCGACACCATACTCAAAGAAGCTACAGTGAGGCTGCCAAGATTCACGCTACCATCAACGACAATATATGAGCCTGCTATGATGGCGCCAAGATTGGCAGGCGCGCCTTCGCTATAGTGCACCTGAGAATTGGCACTGAAGACAAGCGGCCACTCTTGCCCTCCCTGGGTTTTCATTGTCGCCTGCTTCAGGGCTACGTGTAGCTGCGTGATGCTCCCCTCCAGATGCATCTTACCTGTTTGCAGTCGTGTGGCAAGAGGTAAGGCGGCAGTGGTGTCACCGGAGACCGCCCTTAACTGCAAATTAGCGCCCGAAAGGAGCGCGCCTTGCAGAGAAGCGTCAAGAGCCACAGGCAGCACGAAACGCCCTGCGGGATCTACCTGCAAGCTTTGCGGCCCGAAAATAGGCGAGGTGGCGCCACCCAGGTCTACCTCCACCCCTACAAGCGACTGTGGCGCCCAATTCCAACCACGCACTTGCAGAATACCACCGAATACCTCACCCGATATAGCGCCAGGCAAAGCGGTCACTCCATACCGCCACGAGTAGTAGGCTCTACCCACGTTGGCCATCTCCACACGCCACTGGGGAGCGTTAGACGGGTTATAGGTAAGTGCGCGACGCTCGTAAAGCTGCATAAGCACCCGTGTGGGTGTGCCGTTCACCGGCACATCTGCCCAGTAAGCCTCACTGATGGGCCTGCCCAACACATAAAGGGGATCAAAGGGAAGGCCGGTTAGAAGTTTGCCATCTTCGAGCACGGTGCCGCTACTATGCATCCAACTATTGAAGACCGAGGGGATATTGTGCTTTGTAACGTCATCATAGGCGCTGCTCGCGGAGAGATTGGGATCGCCTGGTAGAGACAAAGGCGAGAGCGTGCCATCACGAGCTATAAGCTTGTCCACAGCCAGACCCTTCGCGGCGGGACCCAACAACGAGGAGAACGAAGCGTAAGTAGGCGCACTTACAGATCCCGCGTCTCCGGCGACAGGCACAATTGCCGGTGAGTGTTTCTCGAAAGTTGCGTTTCCTGTCTGCATCTGCCCCGTAACCATCTCAGTTACAAGCAGGCCACTGGTCACGAACCAGGACGTCGTGCGGTTGCCACCAGGGTCATTTACCTCCATCCTGCCTTTG
>JALYYZ010000325.1 GCA_030945985.1 Chloroflexota bacterium | reverse complement strand
GAAGCGGTGACCTATCAAGCTATCGCTTGCGACGGGAGATGGCAAGCAACACTTCCTCCACCAGAGGGGCGGCCAGACGCGTCAGAGAGCCCGCTATCAGCAAGATAGGTCCTAACCAGCCGGGTATCACTATACGGCGCTGTGGCTGCTTGAAGAGCCGCACTATCGGCACGGCGGCTGCTGGTGCGGAGACATATAGTGACGAGGGAACGTCTGCGCCTCCCCCTGAGCGCTCGCTGAACTCCGTAGCAATAGGACCCGGCTCCACAAGGCATACTGCCACTCCTTTGCGAGCAAGCTCCATACGGAGGGCGCCTGAAAGCGCAGCCACAGCTATCTTTGTAGGCGCATAATTGCCCATGCCCGGCACTGGGAAGCGGCTGATCGAAGAGCCGATATTGACAACAACCCCCCTTGTGGCTTCGAGGTGAGGCAGGGCAATGCGAGTCAGGGTCGCCAGTGTAGTGACATTTACGTCCCATTGGCGGCGCAGTTCCTCGGGCTCATTCATAGAGAACGCACCGGGCAGCGGCAGACCTGCGTTGTTCACCAGCACGTCTATCCGCCCATATCGGCTCACAGTTTCTTCCACCAGCCGCCGCTGTGTTTCGAGCAAGGCGATATCGCCGGGCACAATAGATGCCTCTCCACCCTGGGCCTTTATATCGGCAGCAAGCGCTTGCAGACGGTCCTCACGGCGCGCATTGAGCACAACACGGTATCCCTTGCGCGCAGCAAGGCTAGCCACGGCGTAGCCTATGCCGCTCGATGCGCCCGTGACTATAACAACTTTCTTTTGCATATTGTCCTCTCCTGTTACTCTCGGCACAGCTCTCTCATATGCTTGTATTCATTTCCTGGCGCGTCCTGATCGGTCTTAGGCGCCGGTTGGTCCTGTTGCCGACGTTGATTGTACGTGTCGGCCACCTAACCTGGTTCTGCAGGGTGGAGTTGCCTGAATGTTCGTGCTAACTGCTCTCATAACTTCGTGCTGCGCAGGCCAAGAATAGTGTGAACTTCACGAGACTTTATGAATAAGTGCGGGCCGTGGGCCAGAGTTGCTATTGCAGCATCTGGGCGTCTGATCCAAGACTTACGCGGTTGGCACATTGCACGGTGTCATAAGCGTGAATCGTGCCTGGTGGGATGGCTTCGCATGAGTGGCTGGGCATACCAATGTTCAACTGTGTACGTCCTACGGTCATGGCAGACATAGCCGGCTTACGGCTGTTCTTGCTTCGTTGCTGTGGTGGAGACTGCTCTGCGTTTCGAGCGGGTGTTCACCAGAATGACACCGGCCAGTGCGATGACGCCCCCGAAGAGTGAGAGTAAGGCAGGAACCTCACCGAGCCACACCCAGGCTATCAGCACGGCCAGGGCGGGCGAGAGGTAGAGGAAGCTAGTCGCTGTGGATGCGGGAACGCGGGAGAGCGCATAGGTCCAGGTTACATACCCCAGTGCGCTCGGGAAGATCCCCAGGTAGAGAGCGGCCAAAGTGGAATTTACCGGCGCTGCCGCCAAACTGCTGAGTAGGCCAGGCGCGAATATCAGCAGAAGGAACGTGCCGGCCCAGAGCGTGTAGGCGGTGAACTGCAGTGGGCTGTACCTCGTGAGGTATGGTTTCTGAAAGACGAAGTAGACACTCGTGGCCAGGGCGGCAAGCAAGATGAGCAGCGCGCCGGGGTCTAGTTTTACGCCTTTGCCCTCGCTAAAGGCAATCACAGAAACGCCCGCGAAGCTGATGAGAATGCCGATCCAGGCGCGCGGGCCCAGACGCTCGTGTACAAACGCCAGGGATAGCAGAGCTGTGAAGATTGGACCCGAGCCGATCAGCAGGCTTGCTGCCCCTGCTGAGACTGTGATCTCGCCCACGTTGAGCAGAAAGTGGTAGGCAGAGATACCTGCTCCGCCCAGTAACAGGATCGCGGGCAAGTCGCGCGGCTTCGGCAGCGGCATTCTCGACATGAGCGCATAAGCCAGGAGTATGAGCGAGGCGACCAGAAAGCGGAGGAGCGCCAGTTGCCCCGGTGAATAGTAGGACAGGCCGGCGCGAATACCCGCGAAGGCCGACGCCCAGAAGAGTATCGTAACTAGCAGCGCCACAAGCGTGCGCCGCTCCATTACCGGCCTGGCCCTGGTGGCTGGCACTGTATCTTTGGGCTGTTGCTCAAGAGCGACCGCCTGCGCGGTGTGTGACATAGTAATTGTCTTACCTTCGGGTGAATGTGATTACCTCCCCAACTGTGCTCGGCTTGCCCTCTGCTGGGGTCCTGCACCTATTCTTCTGGTTGTCGGCAGGTCTGGTGTCCCTGGTGCGTCACCAGCTAAAGATTGATTGGTTTGTTTCATGTTTTTCGACCATGTGAGAAACATGAAACCATTAATACTTTCCTGGTAAAGTACTAGCAGCGGTGTTTTCCTACCTGCGCGTTGGGCGCCCCGTTTATGAGGCGATGGATGCGCTACAAGTCGGCATTAGCGCACGCAAGATGGTAGCTGGCCCGTAAGGTATTCCTGGCTCGCAAGTCGCAAGGCGAGTAAGAGTAACCAACAATCCGAACCCGCAGAGTTTGGAGTGTTGGTTACTTCTTCAGCCTCGCTGTGCCAGGTAGCGGCGGATGAGAGTGTTGGTAGAACTGTCGTGCTTCAGTTCGCCAGGATTCTTTATCTCGCCGATAATGCGCACCGCCAGGACCTTGCCCAACTCTACTCCCCACTGGTCGAAAGAATCGACGTTCCAAACTGCGCCTTGTGTAAAGACGCTGTGCTCGTAGAGGGCAACCAGCTTACCCAGGGTTTCTGGGGTAAGACGCTCCGCGAGTATAGTGGTAGTGGGGTGGTTGCCCTGGAAGGTACGAGCCGGCACCAGCGCCTCGGCTGTGCCCTCAGCCTGTACCTCTTCGGGGCTCTTGCCGAATGCTAGCGCCTCGGTCTGCGCGAGCATGTTGGCGATCAGGATGTCATGGTGATCGCCCAGGGGATTGAGCGTTTGGGAGAAGCCGATGAAGTCGCATGGGATCAGTTTGGTGCCCTGGTGGATGAGCTGGTAGAAGGAATGCTGGCCGTTAGTGCCCGGCTCACCCCAGAAAATCTGTCCCGTCTGGTAGTCAACGCGTACACCTTCCAGGGTGACGCTCTTGCCGTTGCTCTCCATGGTCAACTGCTGCAGGTAGGCTGGGAAACGCTTGAGATATTGTTCGTAGGGGAGCACCGCTACTGTTTGCGCGCCGAAGAAGTTATTGTACCAGAGGGCAAACAGGCCCATAAGCACAGGCAGATTGCGCTCCAGTGACGCAGTGCGGAAGTGCTCGTCCATCTCGTGAAAGCCCGCTAGCATCCTGCGGAAGTTGTCAGGTCCAACCGCCAGCATAGTGGAGAGGCCGATAGCCGCGTCCATCGAGTAGCGACCGCCTACCCAATCCCAGAAGCCGAACATGTTCTCCGTGTCAATGCCGAACTTTGATACCTCTGCCGAGTTGGTAGAGACTGCCACGAAGTGTTTGGCTACAGCCGCCTCGTCACCCAGCGCTTTGAGTGCCCATTCACGAGCCGAGCGGGCGTTGGTCATCGTTTCGAGGGTTGTAAAGGTCTTGGACGAGACTATAAATAAGGTTTCGGCAGGGTCAAGATCGAGAGTAGCCTCCGCGAAATCGGTGCCATCAACGTTGGAGACAAAGCGGAAGGTCATATCTCGTTTGCTGTACGCCTTAAGCGCCTCGTAAGCCATCACAGGCCCGAGGTCTGAGCCGCCTATACCGATGTTGACTACATTGCGGATCCTCTTGCCGGTGTGCCCCAGCCAGCGTCCGCTGCGCACCTCGTCAGAGAAGCTGGACATACGGTCGAGCACCTTGTGGACCTCCGGTACCACGTCGACACCCTCGACTACGATCTGCGTGTCTCTGGGAGCCCGCAACGCCGTGTGCAGCACGGCACGGTTCTCGGTTGTGTTGATCTTCTCGCCTGCGAACATCGCGTCCCTGCGCCCAATCAGGTCGCACTCCGAGGCCAGTTGCAGGAGTAGACGGATGGTTTCCGCATTAGCACGGTGCTTCGAGTAATCAAAGTATAACCCCACGTCCTCGATGGCCATCTTCTCGCCGCGCTGCGGGTCGTCCGCAAAGAACGATCTGAGGTGAACGTCCTTGATTGTATTGTAGTGTTCCTCAAGTGCTTTCCATGCGGGGCGTGAGGTTAGCTTGGGTTTGCTTGTGGTCATGAGAGATTCTCCTCATAGATGCCTTGCAGCGGATATATCTTGCCTGGTACTCGGCAGGTGAGCCGTCTTCCATATCCTGTGGCCCGTCGAGAGTTGGCCTCAAGACGGAGCGTAGGCCGGTGTTGACATAACGCGGCGCTGATACCTGATTTACCTTGTCTGGGCATTGCTTTCAGGCCAACGGCTGCAAGAGCTATGCCAGTGCCGGGCAACGAGCCCAGTTACGCAGTCCCTCTCATTACAAGCGCATCTTGCCTGGTGTACCAGTAAGCCCATGCAATGAGCAGGAACTGCAACGGAAGGCGCAGCCAGGCAAGCTCCGTGCTGACACCTGGCATGGCGGGGTGATCAGTGCCCGCCGTGAGCGCACCATGCACATTAGCGGGAAATATAGCTAGCAGCGTCGGAATAAGCGCCCAGGCAGCAACCCGCTGACTTTTCGGGAGGAGCAATAAGAGACCTAACGCGCTCTCGATAACACCGCTCAGGTATACGAGTTGCAGATGGTAGGGAATATATGGCGGCATCAACCTCTCATAAGTGGGGGTCGCCGTAAAGTGGAGCACCCCGCCACCAATAAACAGCAAGGCGAGCGGCCACTTGAGCAGCTTCTTGATAAGCGCTTTTCTGGAGGGCCACAGGTCTCCGTTCGTTATGTGGCTAATAGATCTCATCTATAGCTCCGATCAGGTTGCACTTTGCGCATACCCACGCCCAGAAAGGTGTGCCCCATGGCTGCCAGACAAGGCACATTGAAATCAACGAGAAGATTAACGAGGTAAGCCGCCTGGCGAAGTTGGCCGAGCGGCTTGTTTCCTGTAGTGTGCCTCTATTATACGCGTGTGGGCAGCCACGTGCAACGTGCTCCGCAGACGTTCAGGTCATCCCCTCTCCATAGGGATCAATTCATCTTTTGCGTCTGTTTGGGCAGTGCAGCCTAGGCAGTCGAGGATCGAAGGTAAGATTCAAGATTGTATGGTTGGTTGCGTACTGCTCCCGCTGATGTGGTACAAAGCCGGTGCAGACGTGGTACAATAGGCGTCGAAAGGTGTCAAAAGAGGCCGTGCCTCGGACAATACCTTCCGGTGCCACCCTGAGTGAGAGATGCAACGAAAGGAATGACTGGTTTTTGATGTTATTTCCTGGCAGACTTGCAACTTAACGCTTCTATAAACGTCTCAATAATAAGGACCCTACCTCGATGGTTGCCCCTTTTTGGTTTTGGCTTGAAATACGGATCGGTGAACGCGATGTGTAGATGCTGGAGTTAGCGGTTGTCATCGTGAACTACAATACTTGCGAGCTGCTTGAGGCGTGCCTGCAGTCGGTCTACGCCTCGTATGAGGCACCCACTTATCATATTGTGGTCGTCGATAACGGTTCCACAGACGGCAGCGTGGAAATGCTCCGCCGCAGGTTCCCCCAGGCAACGACTATCCGCAGCGACCGCAACGGTGGGTTCGGCTATGGCAATAACCTGGCGCTCCGTTGGCTATCAAGGCAAGGCTCACCGCCTGACCGTGGTACTGTAGGGCAGCCGCTGGATGAGAGTGGCCCGCCGGATGGCATGCAGCCTCTGCTGGAGAAGCCCCTGTCCGGCGCTTCGAGCCTCCACCTGCCTTGTGCCTATGTCCTCTTCCTCAACCCTGACACTCTCCTCCCACCCGATGCGCTGGCGCGTACGGTAGCGTTCCTGGAACAGCACCCTGATGCCGGCGCTTTGGGGCCTAAAGTAGTGAAGTTAGATGGTAGCCTTGACCTTGCCTGCAGGAGGTCTTTTCCAACGCCGGTCTCATCCCTTTTCAAGCTTAGCGGCCTCAGCAAGCTCTTCCCCAGGAGCCGGCTGGTTGCCCGGTACAACTTGACCTTCCTGGGCGACGATACCACGGCTGAGGTCGACTCGGTAATGGGGGCCTACATGTTGGTACGTGGCGAGTCGCTGGAGGAAGCTGGGCTCTTTGATGAGCGCTTCTTCATGTATGGCGAGGACCTGGACCTGGCGTACCGCCTCAAAGTGCGCGGCTGGCGTGTATACTACTATCCAGAGGTCAGCGTACTTCATCATAAAGGCGCGAGCAGCCGGAAGGTCAGCCAGCGCTCGATCAGGGAATTCTACAGGGCGATGCACATTTTCTACCGCAAACATTACGCGAGGCGTTATACTGGCCTGGTAAATGCTCTGGTTTATCTCGGTATAGCGGCGAGAGGAAGCGTTGCGCTTGCGCGGAATGCTTTCAGGCCGGCAGAAAGTAAGAGGGTGACTTAGTGAGTGTAAACCGGGTGCGCTGCAGCGGAGGAGCGGCACCTGGACCTGGTGGGCGCGATGGGATTTAGAGAGCGAAATAAAGCGGCCAATGGTACGCGGGCGAGTACGCCCGTAGCTGTGCATACCCCCACGCCCGTTCCCCAGGCGAGGGCAGTGAGCCGCGCGGTTGCCACCGAGCCGCAGCGCGCAAACGGTGGCGCGTCCGGCGTTAACATTGCGAGGCCGCTGACATCTGTTGAGGCTGAGCAGATGGCACGTCAGGCGAGAGCTGAGCGGGCCAGAAGGACGGCTCCGCTGCCGGCTGAGGGCAGAGCGATACCGGCGCTGCCGCCTCGCCCACGATCCCCCGCCAGGCTCACGCCCGTAATCCTCGTACTCGTACAAATGCTCCTGGACCTGGTAGGTATCGTGGGGGCCTTCTTACTTGCTTACAATTTACGGCGCGACTCGACCTTCCTCCCTGATCCTACCCTCTATGTCACCTTTCTCGGCATCACAATGGCGCTCATGCTGCCGACCTTCTACGTGCGCAAGCTATACAACCTCAAGCGTGGGGCTTCGCGCGTAGATGATATTTACAAGATCGTTGTGGGAGTATCGCTGGGGGTGGTGCTTTCTATCGCCGCCACATACTTAATGCTCGCTGATGCTTTTCTCTACTCACGGCAAGTGCTTCTTACCGGCTGGATACTGGCTATTATCCTGGTGACCCTCTTCCGCGTGGTCTATAGCGTTGTGATTGGTGAGTTGCGTAAACGCGGCCTCGACCGCTCGCGCGTGCTTGTCGTAGGGACGAGCCATAACGCGGCAATGGTTGTGGACCGCCTCAGTTGGCACACTACCCTGGGCTACAAGGTGGTGGGTCTGGTAAAGAGCGAATGGGGTGAAGGTGAACGGTCCTATGCCCTTGAGCGTGCCCCGCTGCTTGGCAATATCGAGCAGCTAGCCGAGATAGTGCGGCGTGAGAAGGTCGACGAAGTAATCGTTGCCTTGAGCGGAGCGTCCGGTAAGCAGGTGCGGCATGTACTCGATCAGATTAAGGACGAGAGCGTTTCTGTAAAGATATACCCTGACGCCTTTCAGCTCATGACGCAGAACGAAGTGAGCGTGGGCGAGCTGAGCGGTCTACCCTTGCTCAGCGTAAAGGACGTGACCCTGCGCGGCTGGAACAGGATGGTAAAGCGGGCCTTTGATGTAGTGATGAGCGCGGCTGTGTTGGTGCTGACCGCGCCTGTGCTGGTGGCGCTCGCCGGTCTCGTAAAGCTCAGCAGCCCTGGTCCGGTCTTTTTCATCCAGGAGCGTGTGGGGCTTGATGGCCGGCCCTTCATGCTTGTGAAATTCAGGACTATGCGGGTATCGCCCAGGGAAGATTCGTCGCTAACGCTCGGCGAAGGGTTGCCAGGCTGGACGGTGCGCAACGACCCCCGCCGCACCCGTATCGGCTCTTTTCTGAGGCGTTTTTCCCTGGACGAGTTGCCCCAGTTCTATAATGTGCTAGTCGGCGAAATGAGCATAGTCGGGCCCAGGCCCGAGCAGCCTGAGTACGTGCAAGAGTTCGCTCGCGTCATTAGGGGCTATCTCAGGAGGCACCATGAGAAGGCTGGTATCACCGGCTGGGCGCAGGTGAACGGTCTACGTGGCGACAGCTCGATTGAGGATAGGACGCGGGCAGACCTTTACTACGTCGAAAACTGGTCGCTCCTTTTTGACCTGAAAATTATAGTTCGCACCGTAGTGGCTATGTTCAGGGGCAAGAACGCTTATTAGGCTTCGTACTTGCAAGTTTGCAAGTACGAAGCCTAATATCTTGTCAGTAACAAATCAAAACCCGCAGGGTTTTGATTTGTTACTTTCTACAATGCCAAAAGATTGCTTGAATATGCGCCACCCTGAAAAGACCAGCGGGTGCCCTGCTGGGGAGGGATAATTGCCTGAACAAGCTGAACTGACGCACCTCGACGAGAGCGGTCATGCGCGCATGGTAGATGTGTCGGGCAAAGATCTCACCGAGCGCATAGCCATAGCCAGGGGGGATGTACGCCTGCAACCCATCACTATTGCTCTTGTACGGGATGGTAAGGCGTCGAAGGGTGACGTGCTGGCTGTGGCGAGGGTGGCGGGCATCATGGCCGCTAAGAAGACATCTGACCTGATCCCCCTCTGTCACCAGATCGCGCTCACCTCGGTGAAAGTAGAGTTCGGTTTTCAGGAGTGGGGCATCGAGGTTGAAGCCCGTGCAGCCACCGTTGGGCCCACCGGCGTCGAGATGGAGGCGCTAACAGCAGTATCCGTGGCGGCGTTGACTATTTATGATATGCTCAAAGCTGTGGAGCGCGGAATTACGATCTCCAACATCAGACTGGAGCGTAAGGAGGGCGGTCGATCTGGTGTCTGGGAGCGGCCTTAGCTCTACCTAAAGGAGCGATGATTTGAGGTATGAGACACATACGCACCTGGCGCGTGAAGCCGTATTCGCCGAGGCCAACCGATTCTTCGGCGACGGTGAGGGCGGCCTCGGTATGAAGAAGAGCGCCCAGCAAGGCAACCAGGTGGCCTTCTTCGGCGACGGCCTGATATGGGTGACGGTGTGGCCATCCCCACCCGGCAAGCCGATAAGGGTGGACGTGGACGTTTCGCGTCGCGACGCCGATGCGAAGGCGTTCATCGAGAAGGTGCTGAAGACCAACGTAACATCAGGCACCCTGGGGCGGGGTGCCTGAGCTATAAAGCAAAGAGCAAACAAATCGGAACCCCGCAGGGTTCCGATTTGTTTGCTCTTTGCTTTTGCTGATTAGTGGATGAAGAGCGGTGCCAGCACCAGTGTAATGGTCGCAAGCAGCTTGATCAGCACATGGAGCGAAGGGCCTGCGGTATCCTTGAAAGGATCACCTACGGTGTCGCCTACCACAGAGGCTTTGTGAGCTTCCGTGCCTTTGCCGAGCACTGTTCCGTTCTCGTCCTTGAGGCCGCCCGACTCGATGAACTTCTTCGCGTTGTCCCAAGCTCCACCACCATTGTTGAGCACGTTGGCCATCAGCACGCCTACTATCGTGCCTACCATCAGCAGGCCCCCTGCCGCTTGCCATCCAAGCACCACGCCCACGATAACAGGGGTCGCAACGGCCAGCAGGCCTGGAGCGATCATCTCGCGCAGGGCGGCGCGGGCCGAGATGTCAACGGCACGTGCGTAGTCAGGTCGAGAG
>JALYYZ010000313.1 GCA_030945985.1 Chloroflexota bacterium | reverse complement strand
AGCAACACGGGCAAGACCCACCTGGCGCTCTCTATGGCCGAGGCGGGCATCGGCAGGATATGCGTCTTCGACACCGAGGACAAGACGCGCAACGTGCCCGGCGTGAATGAGCGTTTCGACGCCATCGAGTCCAATCCCGACACTCTCCTGGAAGACATCCAGTGGGCCATCGACGAGCGGGACGAGCACGGCAACCCCACATATGGCGGCCTGGTGCTCGACTCGTGGAACGGCTACTTCGATACGCTCTATGGGCGGGCTATCGAGTTGGCCGAGCAGCAGCGAGGCGAAGGAGCGAAGCTGACGACCAACGAGGTCGACGTGCTGCAAACCAAGGCCAAGAAGGTGCTAGATCTTCTCTGCCGAGTCAGCAGGCGCTGGGTTGCCGTTACCGAGCATGCAGTTCCTCAAGGTCAGGAGCTTGACGAAAATGAGGCGGGCCAACTGATCATCATGACCATTGGCGGCACCGACTACTACTCTGATGTGACATTCAACCTCTCGCTCGTGCTGGGCGATGATTTCCGTGCCAGGCGCGTCGCTACCGTTTCCAAGACCAATGTGGACCACCTCTACGGGCTTGGACGAAAGATGGAAGGGCTGCACTTCAAGCAACTGGTACAGGAGGTCAATTCACAGGCGCCCATCAAACAGGTGGAGCTGCCCGCCTCGCCGATCCAGGCTGCTCCTGCTGAACCTGATGTGGCTGTGTTGACCCTGGAAGACTTGCTGAGCAAGGCTGACGAGTATGGCATCGCGGAAGCTCATATGAGTAAGGCAGCAGCTCGCTATTGCAGGGGCAAGCGTCTCGACCAACTGGATGCTGCCGAGATCGAATCACTCTACAACAGGCTGGTATCGTCTCGCGAGAGCGGAGATGAGCATCAGGCCGCCGGGGCCGCGCCTGAGAAAAGCGTTGCTACTCAGTCCATCCCTACTGAAAGGGAGGTGGAGGCCGACCTGGAATTTGATGCCCAGGACCATAACAGACGGAGAGCTGTGGACGGTATAGCTGTTATTCATGGTGGGGCAACTACCCCTCGCCAGGCAGGCGGACGGGCCAGGGGATAAGGGCAAGTGAATGCCATGAACATCGTTAATGTAGGATATCGCTCGACCAACTATTACGTGCTGGCGGACACACAGCCCAGGTTGCTTGTAGACGCCGGGTGGCCGGGAACGCTCGCCACGATGCAGGCATCATGCAAGCGGATGGGAATAGACCTGGCCGGCATCCCGTACCAGTTGGCTACGCACTACCACCCCGATCACGCAGGGCTCGTGCAGGAGTTGAAGAGTCTGGGGGTCCAGCTCCTACTACTGGACACCCAGCTTGCCGGTGTCCCGCTTATGCGCACGTACGTGAAGCCACGGGACAACTACACCGACCTTGAGCTGATTGGCAACATCAGGGTGAGCGTAGACGAGAGCCGCGCCTTCCTGAAGCGGATAGGCATAGAAGGGGAGATTATAGCTACCCCCGGCCATTCGGACGATAGCGTCACCCTTATCCTCGATGACGGGTCAGCCTTTACGGGCGACCTCACTCCTCTACAGCTTCTGCCCGATGACTCGGAGCACCCGGGCCACCTGAGCTGGAACCAGATCCGGGCCAGGGGCGTGCATACGGTCTATCCGGGACACGGGCCGGTTGTGCATATTTAGCAGTCACACTACTTGGTAGTGAACAAGAAAAGAAGAGGAAACGAATTAGAACCCTTTGGGTTCGGATTGGTTTCCTCTTCTTTTCTTAAGGCAAACAAATCAAAACCGTAGGTTTTGATTTGTTTGCTTTTTTCTGTTCTCGAAAATCACTCTACAGATGCCGCTAATGCAGCCTCCAGTGACCTCTTGGAAAAGAAGCTAGAAGATGGCTGGAAGATGCCCTAGGGTATCTTCCAGCCACCCTTTGGGGACGGAGCGCTTCTTTCCAGGAACAAAGAAATATGACCCGCAGGGTCATATTTCTCTTTTTACTTTCAAAAGCTAAGAGGTGGCTGGAAGATACCCTAGGGCTGCTTGACCGTGAACTGCCCACCGTCGCCATGCCCGAAGACGTCGGGGTAGTAAAGTAGCTCAGCGTGCGTGGGGAGCAGCATGTAGGTGCCCGGCGTGGTGGCACGGGCGTAATATTCGTACACGTAGGTGCCGGGCGACATGTAGTTTGCGAAGAGAACGGTGCGGTCGTCTCGCATCTCGACGTTATCGAACGGCCCCCAGCGCTGCCACGGCCAGAAGGCGTCCGTGCCCGTGGAGTTCCCACCGTTGCTGTTGGCCTCATCGACGGCATCAGTGCCTCGTGGGTTGGGCGGGCGCTCGGTGAACGATGTTGTATTCAGTGAGCCGTTCACACCCTCCAGGCCGGCGGGCAGCGGGTCGGTCAGCATGACATAGTACGATGTCTCCGGCACCACGATGTTGAGGCGTACGCGCAGCAACTCTCCTGGCGCGGCGCTTTTCACGGGGTCTTTTCCATCGAGCCTGTAGTAGCTGCGCGTGACCGAAAGGCCCTCGCTAAGCGACTTGATACCTTCGCCCGGCACGTAGTAGCGCAGGCTTACCTGATAATACATCTTGCCTTTGCTGTTGCTCCTTGCCAGTCCCAGGTTGCCCAGCATGTTCTGCGGCATACCCGAAACAGGCACATTGAGCGTGGCTGTCTGTGTGATGTTCGTGCTGTTTACTACGCTGCTGCCGATCAGCTTGTCGAATGCTGTTACCTGCCATGCGTAGTCGCCGGTCAACTCTTTGGTTGCCCTGATGTAGTGGGCGAGCGCGATCAGGCTGGCAGAGGTCTCCTGCGTGGAAAGCCAGTGCCCTTCCTTCTCGGTCGTCATGATCCAGCGCACCGCTTTAGGGATGAGTGGGTCGCCCGGCTCAAGGGTGATGAGCGCATCTATAGCCATGTCGGTGGCGCGTGTATTGGTGCCCATGCTCCAGTAGTCGGGCGTGCCTTCTTCCCAGTGGGCGGTTGTGCTACTTTGACGCGCTCCTGCCACCAGACTGTCAAGGACGCTCCTGGCCGGTGCGCTCATGCCCATCTTGCCTAACGACATGGCTAGCCAAGCGCGGGCGTGGACGCCCAGGCGGGGCACCTGGCTCACCAGGTCGCTGCCCTCCTGCCTCATACTGTCGTTCGCATTGCCGGCATAAGCGAGGACATAGAGCGTGTAGGCACGCATGTCGAGATGGTATGTTTCGTCTATGCCTGGCGTGCCGTTACTCTGCTGAAAGCCTTTCAGGCGCTCGATGCCACGCGCCAGCATATCGGCTGGGACGCTATAGCCGGAGTCGCGCGCGGCTACCAGCCCCTGTACTACGTAGCCCGTTTCCCACCACGAGGAAATGCCGTCTGCCCACCAACCCCAGCCGCCGTCGGAGATCTGCAGATCCTGGAGCCGCTTGACTGCGCCTGCCAGGATCCCCGGTATGCGCGCCGAGTATTGGGTCCTTGAGCCTTGCTCGTTGTAGACCTTCTCGAGGACCACCAGCGGTAGGAAGCGGCTCACTGTCTGATCGGTGCTCTCGTAAGGGTACTCCTCGACATAGTGAAGGCTGCTTGTTGCTGCTGCGGCCAACGAGGGCGATACCTGGATCACCATCTCGCCCAGGATCGGGTTGATAGAGTAGGGCAGGAAGATGCTCTCGTCGGCCCGCGTGCCCGACACTTCGCCGCTCGTCGCCACCGCCTCGGGCGCTGCAAAAGGCTCTACCGGCAAGTGGGCCGAGACTGCGTCCTCACGGTAGTCTGCTTGTCCTGCGTTGCCGAGCGTGTGTACCCAGTAGCGCAGGTTGGCCGTATCACCCTTGCCGACGTGGGCGCTCCATGTGATCACTGCCTCGGTTCCAGGTTGCACGGTAAGCGTTTGTGCGGCGGCGGGTTGCGCTTCGAGGCTGAGAGCTCCGCTCACCACCAGGCTGACCTCTACTTGCAGCGCGCTTGCCGTGTTGTTGTGGACGATAGCTTGTGGGTTCGGGTTGTCGCCCTCGATCAAGAAGCGGGGCTGTACAGGGCGCAGGAGTAGGGGCTGGGTAACCGTCATTGGCACGGATGCCATGCCTGCTCGTGTGTTCACGTCTATGCCTTGCGCCGTGAGCCGCCATGTAGTGAGGTTGTCGGGCAGGGGCACCGGCACAATGGCCGTGCCGTCTTGCCCCGTAGTGACGCTTGCCTGCCAGAAGGCCGTGTCACGGAAGTCGGCCCGCACTTTCTTGGGCGCGGCGGGCTCAGGCGCGCCACTCATCGGTAGCGGCTGGGCGCCGACGCTCCTTCCAGCCTCCGATGGCGGAGCAACCCCGGTGGGCGAAGCCGCAGAGTCATTTACAATACCTCCTCCACTTCCGCCATCCTCACCTGATGTGAAGCTGCTGGAGGTGGTCACGCCGAGGCCGCGCTGGCCCCAGTATGTCTCGAAGAGGTTGGCGGCATTATCTCCACTGAGGGCATATATCGCTTCGTCAACCACCGCAAGGGATAGCTCACCCTGTGTGGGCTTGCCGCTGCTATCTCGGGTGGTCACCTTGACATTAGCGGTGGTTCCAGGCAGGAAAGGCCCCTTGCCTTGCGGCTCTATAGTGACACTGAGCTGCTTGCCGGCACTATCCATGTCGATAGTGACATATCCCTGCCGCATCGTTATCTTGTCGGCCCAGCCGGCGGGTGCCCCCTCGGGTGCTTTTTCATTGCCCAGTAAGGTCAGCCCGATATAGACGTTCGGCACGTCGCCCTCCTCAAGAGGCACCTCCAGTGTGGGCGCGCCGCCCTTTAGCGTCACCAGCCGGTAGCGCCTTATGTGGCCGCGCTCTACTGTGAGGAGAGCAGTCGCCTGGGTGAAGGGCGATGTCACGAGGATGCGCGCTACATCTCCGATCTTGTAAGTTTGCTTATCGGCTACGAGCGCCACTTGTTGGCTGTTGCTGTAGCGCCAGGGTACGTACTCGGGATCAGGGCTAGAGACGTAGAAGCTCATATTGCTCTTGATGCTGTTGCCTCGGCTGTCTCCGGCTTCGGCGTAGATTGCGTACTGGCCGCCCCCGCCCGTGGTGAAGAGGTAGACAGCGCGACCCTTACCATCGGTTGTAACAGTGGTTTCGCCGGTAGGCGTCTCTTTCTGCTGCCAATCTTCGCTGCTGCCCACAGGCGGTGCGACCCACTCCTGGCGGACGAACCTCAGCTTGACGGAAGCGCCTGCTTGCAACTGCATGCCATCTGCGCGCACAGTGCGGACCGTCACGGTCAGGGGCTGTTTGGCAGTTGCTACATAGTCGCTGACGCGCAGGCCGACGTAGTATGAGCCCTGATGTACGGTGACGGTGGTGCTGTTGGCCACAGCCTGGTTGCTGAGGTCCTGTATTTGCCCCTCTACAAGCAGGGTGCGGCTCCCTTCGGTGGTTGTTACATAGCGGCTCACATCCACTGTTGCGAAGCCGTCTTTGTCGGTGCGAGTTACGATGCGATGCGTAACCTGGTCGACCGTGGGCGGCCCACCCGGAAAGGGTGGTCTAATGGGCGAGGCGTAACCCTGCCCCGCATAGTCGCCTGCCGAATTAGCATAACCATAGTAAGGGGGAGGACCGCCGTTGCCGAAGGTGTAGCTTTCTCCCGTGTTGGGGTCGCTCCAGCCAAAGTAGTAGGCATAGGAGCGGAGGTTTATTGTAGCGGTCATGTTCTGAAGGGGGCCGCCGAAGTAGTAGCTGGAAGAGACGGTGGCGGTAACGGGGTCGCCGTGTACCACGCTCGCTGCGGCGGTTACGCCCACCTGGAAGTCGGGCTTTCGGTACTCCTCGACCTTGAAGCTTGCCGAGGCCAGGCCGCTGCTGTAGAGGTCCGCTATGTCGCCGGTCGACATAAGGTTGAGGGTGTAGTCGCCCGTGGGCACCCCCGCCGGCAGGAGGAATTGCCCACTCAACGTACCAAGCGGCGAGAGGGTAGCCGTACCTGTGTATACAGCAGTCGGGCCCCGGCCCCCATTATATGTGATGGCTCTTACCTGCAGAACGATGCCTGGGGTGGGCAGCGAGTAGTGCGCGTCATCGTCCAGCCTGTAAGTGCCTCTGAAGTAGACCGTCTGGGCTGGGCGGTAGATAGGGCGGTCTGTGTAGATGGCGGCCCGGTTGCCCTGGGCTGATGAGCCTCCATAGAAGTTAGCGTTGCCTTCGGGGACGACGTTCCGGCTCCAGCCTGTGGTAGCGAGCATGGCGTCTCCCGGCACCCCGCCCCAAACGGCCGTAAGGCTCGCATCACTTTTGTCGAGCGTCATTCGCATTACGCCATCAGAACCTGTGACCCCACTTTGCACAACAGGTTGGCCCGGCACGGAGGGCAACTGCTCAACACGCAGCTTGTAACCAGACAGTGGCTTGCCGTTTCCCAGGTCAGCGACCCAGACGAAGAGGTTGCGCCCTTCGGCCTTGATAACAGCGCCCGAACGCCCAACACCCAGGACGGTCCACTGCTCGATACGGCCGCTGTTGTATGCTGTTGCTGCTGTGGCGCGGAGGATGTAGTAGCCAACCGGCAGCCGGTCGGGGCCTTCTGAAAGGGCCACCGTAGGGTAGAGGGTGGTCGCCTTGTTCTCTTGTCCTGCGTGTACGCTCACGTCCCACTCGCGCTTCAGGCTGCCGGGGTACTCCATCTGTCCGGTGGCGTCATATTTCAGGTTGCCGCGTATGATCTCTCGAACATCGCTCTCGCTGAGGGCATAGAGGTGCAGGGTCAATTTATCGAGGTTGGTAGCTTGCAGGCTCACTCGTGACGGGCCTTCGCTGTAGACCGGCTGGAAGCTGCCACCACCTAATGACAGGCTGGGTGGTAGAGGGCCGATTTGCACCGTCCAGCTTGCCGGGGCCACCGGAAAGCCCCACTTATCTTTAAGCCCCGCCTTCAGCCTGAAACTGTACGTGGTGTTCGGCAGGAGCTTGATGCCTGATGTATAGATCGTGGTTGTATCGACCTGCACCTGCCCGACATATCCCCGCGGCTTTGGATCAATCGTCAACAGGGCTGCGACGTTCTGACCTGGGGCAATGGGGTTGTTGAAGGAGAAGCTGAATTGGGGGGAGGGCTGGGCATGATCGAGGTCGCTGTTTGGGCTGTGGCTATCTACGACCGTGGAGGAGGTGGTAGTGAAGCTCCAACTGTTGCTCTCCACCGTACCTGCGAGGCCGGTCAATTCGCCCCCTGCCGGGCGCACTTTGCCACTGAGGGCCGGGTGGTAGATGGTGCTGAAGCTCAGCAGGCTCTTGTGGGTGAAGGTCACCACCGTGCTGTCAGGCGACCACGATGAGGAGGCAGGAAGAGGGAGGGAGGCAGCGCTCTCCACAGAGGAGTGGTCCATCGGCATGTTGAAGCGGACAATAAGCGGCGAGTCGAGCGGCACCGACGTTGAGCCGTTGCTCGGCTCGACCTCCAGCACGGCAGGTTTGATCGTGGTGAAGTGCGTGGTTGTGCCTTGCTGCATGGGTACGTCATAAGCATCGGGCCAGCCGGGCTTGATGTCCAGTGTGTATGCGGTAGCGGGCTGTAGGCCGTTATCGGCCCTGAAGCCCGCAGCCGAAGTGCCCAGCCATACCCAGTGACCTTTGACCGCAGGGCTGATAACTACCCACTGTCCAGCGTCGGGCTGGTTGCTGAGCGCGGTCAGGGGGATCATCGGATGGTTGAAGGTGACCGTCACGATAGCATCTGTAGGCACCTCTACGGCACCCGCGCCGGGCAGCGTGCGCAGGACGCTGGGCGGTGGCGCGGTCTTGAAGCTCGCGCTCATGGGAGCAGCCACGGTGATACCGCTCTGCGCCTTCGCCTGCTCGGCCATTGTTACCTTGTAGAGTGTGTCCGGGGCGAGTGGATGCCCTGGCGTAAAGAGGAGGGTATCGGCGCTCCACGCGAAATTGCCCGCCACGGCTGGGACGAGCTGGAAAGCGGCCTGCGTGGCGGCGTGGTCCATCGTTTGGGAGAAGGAGACGGCCAGCGATGGCGTACCACCTATGTCGCCCTCGCGCATGCCGACGCCCGCCGTAATGCCAAGCACCCGAGGCTTGCCGGCGTTCGCGCCCTGCTTATTGCTCGGCTCAGGCGTGAAAGTAGCAGCGCCTGCGATCAGCGTAGGCGTATTCTCCAGGGGGATCTGAGCAATATCTGTTGTAACGCTCGGTTCAACCCGCTGAGCCATGGCGGTGGGCGAGCTATTCTCACCCGAAACTACCGGCGTGACGCTCGCGGGAGCCGGTGTATATACCCTCACCCACCCGTCGAGGCCCGGGCGCCCCGTCGTCACAACAGTGTCAACGGGCGTGGCTATGGGCGACGGGGAAGCGG
>JALYYZ010000295.1 GCA_030945985.1 Chloroflexota bacterium | reverse complement strand
CAATACGCCCCATGACGTCCGAGGCGAGGAGGTGGGTGTGGATAATGTCGATCCGTTCGCGCCTGATACAATCGACCAGCGTGCGTAGGATGTGGAGGTCATAAGAGTGGTGCTGGTCCAACTCCATAACCGGAAAGCCTAGGGCACGCATCGCCGGCACGTTCTTGGGCGGAGACCAGGGTCGCAGAGCGCATATGTGCAGATCGAAACGCGACCGGTCCATGCCTGCCGCGAAGTTATAGAGAAGGTTCTCGGCCCCTGCGTCGCCCAATTGGTCGATCAGTTGCAGCACGCGAATTTTCCTGGTCATAATCGCCAGGCGTCGGTAGTGTATGAGGCCAATACCGGAGCTGACTTCCCGACACCGGATAGGGGCACAACAGTCCGCAAGGGGCCCGCTGCCCAGGCACCCGCAAGTAGCCGCGTGCGTGCTGATACGTCTCTCTGCATATCCAGCCGTCCGTAAATTAAGCACCAAAGGGAGCCTGCATCTGCTGTATGCATGCGAGAGCATTGACATGGGCGATTCATGGTGTAGTGGTGTGCGATCATGTTTGTCTACCTGCCGAATTCTAACGGAGGCGCACCTCTTTGTCAAAGAGTACGCCCTTATACAGTACCTAAGTCAGATTGCCTCGCCCCAGGCGCTGTGCTACACTAGAAAGAGGGCGTGATGGGGGCAAAGTGACTCTTCCTCAGCCTTTTTGTGAGGAAAAACTCGTTATGTCAGAGCAAATGGTCGATGTTTGCGTGGTGGGTGCCGGTGTGGCCGGGATCGCCTGCGCCCAGGGATTGGCTCAACAGGGAGCCACCGTAGTGCTTCTCGACCGGCTTCATCCGATGCCCGATTGCCTGAAAGCGGAGAAGATAGGTGGGGAAGGCGTTCAGGCGATGCTCCGCCTCAGCTTCGGCGATGCTGTCAATGCTGCTCTAACGCCTCTGCGCAATGTATCTGTTTTTATTGGGGAGCGCTCGTTGGGCGCGCTCAGGCTCGACCCTCCAGAGGCCGGGATGCTTTATCATGACTTCGTGAACGCATTGCGCGGCTGTCTCGACAGACAGGTTTGCTTCAGACCCGGCACGAAAGCTACGGCCTTCGAGCAGCAACCCGATTCAATCAGAGTTGTAACCGACAAGGGAGAGAGAATCGCCTGCCGTCTTGTCGTAATGGCAACGGGCGATGCCCGACACCTGCTTGAACCTCTCGGCGCGACCCACGAGCCGCAAATGCCGCACCAGACCTTTGCCGCAGCGTTCAGTATGAAAGGCATCCTGGGCGAGCAGAACGCGCCCGACGACTCCCAGACCTACCATCGCCCCATAGTAGGAGCACCCATAGCATATGCGACTTTTTTTCGCCTTGGGGTTTCCTCCGTCCCTAAAGGGAACCCAACTTCCTCCGCTGGCTCTGATGCCGTCAGGGAGGGGAGCCTGCTCCGCGCTAATATCTTCTGTCCAGGCGAATTTACGAAAAGTGGCGACGAAAAATGGCAGCGTGACCTCAAACAGCGCCCGCTCGAGCTATTATCAGAGGGAAATTGCCTGCTGGCCGCCGCTTCACGCTCCTGGAGCATGGCATCCCCTGTAGCGATACGTAAAGTACAGGTGAGCAGGCTACAGCCGCCTTCAGTGCCTCGGATCGTCGTACTGGGAGATGCGGCACATACAATTGACCCTTCAGGTGGAGGCGGTCTCACTTTTTCTCTGCTCGAAGCCGAACTGCTACTCAACGTCTATGTGCCACGATGGTTGGCCGCCAACGACTGTTCGCAGAGGGCAATAGCAACTTTCTATGCCGATCCCCGCCGCGTCTCGGCGGTGCGGCGTTTCTTCAGCAGGGGAGAATATATCTTCGCGTTGAACCACGACCCGTCCATGCAGGGTAAATCGCTCAGGCTGAGATTTGCCTTGCAGCACATCATTTCTTCGCGCACGAACTCTCCGCCTGGCCGACAGCATAGAGGAGCCGGCACGCACCCGTGGCAGATCCCCACGTCGTACCTTTACGAACAGCAGGCATCGGCGACGCGGAACTGGCGCGAACGGTTGATCCCATCAGGGGAGAAGCGGTCGATGTAGGCCGGCGAAAGGCGACAGCGTGCATGGTCGAGGGCACGAGATCACGGTTGATAGTAGAAGCCTGATTCTCGACCCCGGCTCCTGATCTGTAACCCCTTGTCGGATGGTACTATTGTAGGGAGTTCTATACAGAAATAGGGCCATTCAAAAGCGGTCGTGAGTAGTGTATTATCTTAGCAAGGGTAGGGTAGACGACAACTCAGGCAAACCGTAAATCGATACTGAGGCACCGAAGTATAACATTACTATTACATCTCAGGCTCAGTGCGAGGGTAGAGCCACAAAGCAGGGGACGGTCCATGGAGATCAACACATATATCAGGATAATATTGCGCTATTGGTGGCTGGTGCTGCTGGTAACAGTCGCTGCGGCCTCTGCCGCCTACGGGCTCGACAAGGTTCGTAAGCCAACGTACAGCGTGCAGTCGAGAGTGGTGGTACGCCCCTCGGCAGTGATGACCGACACCAGGGCTATCGTCGATCTGCTCGGACAGATGGGCGGTCGCTATCTCACCGGCACCTTCGCGCAATCTTTCACCAGTGCCAACGTAAAAAAGGCGGCGCGGCAGGCGGTTGGCCTCACCGACGAGCAGGCAGCCAATTACCCACTCGAAGCCAACGTGCTGCCCGATAGCTCTGTTATCGCCGTCAACGGCACAGGCCCCGACGCCTCCAAGCTGACCGATTACGTAAACGCGACGGTCACAGCCGCTATTGCCGACACACGCAACCTTTTCCAGGTGCTTGACATGCAGCCTCTGGAAGAAGCCCGCCTGCCACTTGCTCCAAGCGCTCCACAGCCGTCGCGTGACGTACCTTTTGGCGCGCTTCTAGGGCTTGCTCTAGGCTTACTGCTCGCCTTCGCGATCGACTACTTCCGAGGAGAGAGAGCTGAAGAGGAAGACGAGGAGCCTACGGTCCTGCAATCTGTGACGTATCAAAACAATAAGCCTGGTGGACCACCCGTCCCTCTGAGGGCTGCTGCACCGGACAGAGAGTAGGAGGATGGCAGCGCAGGCAGGGCGACTTTATGGTGTGCGAGTAGCGAGGAGTCCCACGACTTCTCACTCGAACCCGTGGCTGCGCTTGCTCGCTGTGGCGCTGCTAGCCGGGGTTGCCATGGGAGCGGCTGTAGGCGCAGGGCTCTCTACAGCATACCTCGTCGCTGGCCTCGCGCTTCCCTTTATCCTGCTGCTGACATTCGCTAGGCCCCATTGGGGCGTTTCGCTCTACGTCGTCCTGGTCTACGCCGATCTGCTCAGCATCCTGGTGCAGTACGATGGCCTGCCGCCGCTCGCACGCTTTGCCGGCGCCATACTGTTAGCCGCCGTGCTCGGCTACCGCCTCTCTATACGCCGCCAGGGGCTGGTGGCCGACCCTATGACCTGGTGGCTTCTGGCCTACGGCGGGGTGGTGGCGTTGGGGCTTTTCTATGCCCGAAATCCCGGCTTTGTGACGCCCAATGTGGTGGAGTTTGTCAGGATCTTCCTGGCTTACCTCATCATAATTAACGCAATCACCACGTCAGAACGGCTCTACCGCACACTGATGGCGCTACTTGCCCTCGCGGTGGCCCTCGCGGCGCTCACTATCTACCAGTCGTTGACGGGCCATTATGAAAACATCTTCGGCGGGTTGGCCCAGGTAAACGTCAGCGAGATATCGGGTGGTGCGGACGGTGCCCGACCGAGCGGCACACTTGGGGATCCCAACTACTATGGTCAGAGCCTGATCTTTATAATCCCGCTGGCACTTTACCTCGCATCGAGGGGACGCACCCTCTTCGGAAGGCTCGGCGGCTTGGTTGCCACAGCTATGCTCATAGCGGCGGTTATCTTTACTTACTCGCGCGGCGATGCGCTGGCCCTGGGCGCTGTTGTTGTCTTGGCCCTCCTCTATAAACGTCCAAAACCTATCTACATAGTAGGAGGCGCCTTGCTGCTGGCGCTGGCGCTGCCCCTTATTCCGTCCAACTATCTCGCCCGTCTCACCACGGTAGTAGACCTGGCACAAGGCAACCAACAGGTCATCCTAAACGAGGACTCGATCCGTGGACGGGCAGGCGCTTCCCAGGCAGCGATTGCTATGTTCGCTGACCACCCATTTCTTGGTGTTGGGCGCGAGAATTATCCTAGCTACGAACTGGAATACCTTTCCGGCACACCGCTTGCCAAATATGCCAGGGGGATACCACCGCACAACCTCTACCTGGAGATCGCCGCCGAGAACGGCATCGTCGGCCTACTTGTAGTTGGAGGTCTGCTGCTTGTGGCGTGGCGTGCGCTGGTCGAAGCGA
>JALYYZ010000283.1 GCA_030945985.1 Chloroflexota bacterium | reverse complement strand
CCCCGATAGTGGTGTTGCCGTTGGAGTTTTTGATCGTCGCCTTGCCGTCGATCTCGCGGACTCGCACGGCCCCGGAGGCGGTGCTGATATCGGCATTACCCTCCACGCAGTCTATGGTGATGTTACCGTAGTCGGTGCTGATATTGGCGTCGCCCGCCACGCTCTCCACGGTGATGTTACCGTAGTCGGTGCTCAGATTGAGCCTGTCGGTCTGATCGAGGCTGATGTCGCCCATGGCAGTATGGAACCGGCACTCGCCTATCCGTCCCTCCACGCGGAATTCACCCATTGCAACACTACCGTACACGTGAGAGCCCGCGGGCAGTTCGATGGTAACTTCGATTGACTCGCGTCTGCCGAAGCGGAAGTGTTGGCGCGGCCCTTTGACCAGCAGTCTCCCATTGGCGTACTCGACACGGGTCAGCTCTGCGGCCTTGACGTCGGCAGGCCTGGATCTGTTGCCAGGACGTACTTCGACGCTGGTGTCAGTGCGGTCGCCGGCGATGAGGCGAAGGTCGCCGGCGGCGAGATCAATGGTGACGATGATAGGTTGTGGTGTTGCGAAAACTGGCACTGTGGTGCTCCCGTATGTACGACTATTGTTAACGCGCCTGCCGGTCGGGACAAGCGTAGGGACGAGCGTAGAGACGAGTAATGAGAGCGGCGTCACGTCAGCGGACCCAGCCGGTATATCGATCTCCGGGAAGCTGGGCATGCGGGGCGGGGCGGGGATCTTTGGGCTCCAGCGCCGCAGCGATGGCACGAACGAGCCACGAGTTGACCGAAAGTCCTTCGCGAATAGCGGCCTCTTCGACCCGTAGCTTGAGGTGCTCAGGCAAGCGCAATGTGGTTCGCGACATGCCGCCCTCGCCGCCCTCATCGATCCCGCCGGGTGAAGTTTGGCTGGACGGTGGGCCGGCGTCGGACCTGTTCTCGGCAACTTCCCCAAAAGCCGGGCCGGCAGGCGGGGCTGTCACAACAAACTCGGGGTCGCGCCCACGTAAGCGCACATCGACCGAGCCGGGCGCGAGCTGGCTAGTGATCTCGCCGGCAGCCGCTGCCAGCGCCTCCAGCAGAATGAGCCGTGTGGCCGCCTCCAGTGGCGCGATGAGGCGGTCAGCAAGCGCACGGGCTTGCTCACCGCCCGCTTCGGCGGCAACTGCCAGATGCTGTTGGAGTTCATTGACGTAGTTAGTCAGGTTCATGACATCATAATAGCACACTTATGGTGTCACGTCAAGGTATTTGTGACACCAATTTGATGTCAAATCAGCATTCAGTGGCTATGGACGAGCTGAGTTTCGCGGAGCTACTGCTCTACAACATACGCCACATCGAACGGCCTGCTGCACAGTTGCGCCTGCTCATGTACCACTTTTACCATTCATCAGATTCATCAATATCTGAGCTATCTGACCACCGAAGTTCTCCGGCAGCGCCTGGTTGTTGCGCCGTGCCAGCACTACTTTGTAGCTGGGGTGAACGATCACGTCAGCTAGAGCGTGTTTGGAGATAGCGCCCCGTGAATTTATTCACGGGGCGGTTTATATCCACAGTGGGCTATCTCCAAACACGCCCTAGTTGAAGCCCTGCTATATTTGTACTCTTTGGCTTTGCCCTCATTTGACGGCTGGTAAGCCGCTTCGCAAGCGGGGAGACTCATGAGGAAGGATGAGTGGGAGACCAGGGAGCAGTCGGAGGCGGAGACATGGGGTGTGGCTCAGGCACGGAGGGAACTGCTGCCGGCGACCATCGAGAGCCGCTGTC
Source organism: Chloroflexota bacterium (assembly GCA_030945985.1). Classification (GTDB taxonomy): domain Bacteria; phylum Chloroflexota; class Chloroflexia; order QHBQ01; family JADMIH01; genus JADMIH01. Next base: position 4,402 of record JALYYZ010000283.1, on the reverse strand, counting down.
TGTTGTTGTGTACCTTGTGTATGTCGTTGTGCCGGACCATTCGCATCTGGTGAGCACGGTGCCATGTGTCGGGTCTGTGAAGTTGAGTTCAGGAATAGACCATACGCAGCCCTTCTCACAACTGCCCCCCGGATTATGGCACCAGTCGGCGAGAGCGCCCATTTGCTTCCAGTTGCTGCCACCATCCTGCGTCCGCAGTATGATGGTCGGGTCAAGTGCTGTACCTACTCCAAAGCCGGTGCCGGCGTCTAGATATTGGCTATGCCCTGCCGGCGACAACGCGGGGTAAAGCTGCCGCCAGTTGGCACCACCATCCTGGGTCTCAAGGAGGGCGCTGGTGTAGTGGGTAGAATCGTTCATGCCGACAGAGGTCTTGTATATGACATAGCCGTGGTCGGGGCCGGTGAAGCTCAAACTCCACTCAACGCCAGACGAACGTCCCACGCGCACATCTCGCCAGGTGCGCCCACCATCCGACGTGGCTTGCAGGCTTCCATATCCCCTGTCCTGTGTGGCGAACCACCCATGCACCTTGTCCAGGAAGAAGAGCTCCCCGGCGTACGCCGTCAACGACAAGTTGTGCCCTGTCGCAGGTTGGGCTTCCGGGTACCGGACCTCTTGAACCAGTTGCCATGTCCTGGCGGCGTCCATCGTCTTGAATAGCTGCTTAGGCTGCACAAGAGCGCCACCACCACCTGCGCACACAACATAGCCGGTATTGGCGCTTATGAAGCGTAATGGGCCCAGCAGCCAGTTCTCAAGGCAAGGCTTGGCGACTGCTTGCCATGTAGAGCCGCCGTCAACGGTGTGTAGTATCGCCTGAGTACCGGTATCGTCCTGGGTAACTGAGGCAACCCAGCCGTTGCGAGCGTCAGTGAAGTCCACCCCATACAAGCCTGTATTCCCGCTCCCAACATTGCGCACAGGTGTCCAGCTCGCACCGCCGTCACGCGTTGCTATGAGACCACTGCGAGTGGCGGCCCAACCCATAGTTTCTGAGACAAAGCTGAGCGATTGGACCTCGCTCGCGCCTGTGTACCTGTAGGACCAGCTCTGCCCACCGTCGGAGGTAGCGAGGATAGCAGCGCTAACGGCCAGCCAGCCATGTGAGGCATCAGAGAAGGACACGGCAGTGAGGTCACCTACGGAGTTGCCCCTGGGGTCGCCCATAGCGGTAGCCCTAGCTGCGGGTGATGCTGTGGTTGGCGGCAGTTGGGCCTTGTCAAGCTGTGGATGTGCTTGTCCCGCAGCTTGTACAGAGGCGGTAGGGGACACGACCATAACTGCCGGAGATGAGGTCGGAGCGGCACTTCCAGTCGCTGGAGTATGGCCGTTCGTGACCGGGCTACCCACGACAACCGGAACAACACTGCTATCTCTCGGTTGCCCATCAGAGGCCGGTTGCAATGAACAGCCAATAAGGCTTGCCAGAGCGGTAGGAGTGAGCACACCAACAAGGATAGTTGTAACGACTGCTGAAAGTCTTCTTTGTATTGTCATGCTGCTGGTACCTACCCTCTCATTGCATGGGCTTTTTCTCACGAGAGCGTTGTAAATGTAAATTGATAGCAGTGCTTGGCTCCTGTTTGCACTCGACGCTTACATATAGAGCGTTTGCAAATACTGCCCGCAGATGAGGCACGGGCTACGCTTGCGAAGTAGACTTCGCAGGCTCCGACAGACAGCGTGGTCCCGTAGGGACTCTAAAAAGTGAAGCCCGTGACTCCCTCATAGCGCGCTCTAGGCTGTCGGCTCACCTTTTGAAAACAGTCTCAGCCTTTAGGCTCCTCTCCCCGGCAGCAGATTTAATAACAGTCAATCTTTAGCTGGTGAGGTACTAGGGCGTGTTTGCAAACACCCCCTTGTATTACCTCTGCAGCAACCTGCTAGGCGTTATAGCGTCCACATAAATCACCGCATCGAACGCCTGTGTAAGACTAACTTTGCCTGTTGCGCTGTAAGGGTCGGCATCGTCAAAGGCTGCGCCTATACCCCATATTGCTCGTGGTCCGATGAGCCAATTACTCGCCGGGTCTGCCGGGTCTATGCCGCGCAGGTCCAGCGCCATAAAGGGCACACCGGCACTGTGGAAGTAGGAAGCATAGCTCCCTTCCTGAGATGCCTGTACCGTATGCGTGGTGAGGGAACCCAGATGGTTGCCGACAACACTGATTGCGTTGAATGAGCCTTGATAGAAGTCGAAGCCGAACACCCTCATTGTCGTTCCATACTGCTGACGTAGATACTGTCCCATGCTCATGACGCCGTTGTATGGCACGGTCGCCACATGCGCGCTGTGTGCCCACAACATCACCTTAGCGCCGGGACCTGCCTCCTCTACGAGCCAGGCGGCGTTCTCGGCCATATAGCGGTCTCTCTTTGCTGCGCTTTCAGCATCTATTGAGGTGCTATAGTAGTCCTCACTCTGCACAACGATGCGAGCATTGTGCTCAGCAAGCGCATACTCCTGAGCTGAGGAGAGGCTCTCGTAGCCCGCGCGCTTCTGGGTTAGCTCACTGTATACCTGCGCAACTGCCGAGTGGCATGCCGCTTTGCTGTCGGCTGAGCTGTTGGCGTATGTGAAGGGTGAGGCAAAGCAGCTATATCCTGTTCTCGCACGTTCCGCCGCAGGCGCGTCCACCCTTTGGAGATAAGCGACCACGTTGCTGATTGGGATTGCTGGCCCCTGTATGTCGAAGCCCTGGAAGCTGATTGCAGGGGCGTCTCCCCTGTTCTCGTTGTACTGGCGCATCCACTTTATCAGGTCGAGCACTTCCTGGCTTTGCCACGGGAATGCATATAAGCCGCGTATCGCCTCGTCAGCACTGCCCTGACCCTGTTGCACGTAGTTATTGATGACCTCGGCCTCGCCGTAGCCGTCCTCTATCGTAAAGACGGTAAAGCCCATCTGTTGCACAAGGAACTGGAAGGTGCGGACCTTCATGGAGAAGAACTCGTGAGCCCCGTGTGATGCTTCGCCCATGGCCACTATGCGCGCATCCCCAACTATGTTCCTGAGAGGTAGCAAGTCGGCGTAGTTGGCGCCGTCGGGCTCTACAGTGCGCAATCGGATGGCGTGCTCCCGTAGCCAGTTGGTAGCCTCAGCAGGAACCGTGGCGGTAGGCATCGCTGCCGGCGTAGAGGTCGTAGGGCTACTTGTCGAGCTAACTGTTGGCGTGCCGGTGGCGGCAACAGTAGCTGTCGCGGTAGCTGTGATAGTCACGGGCGTGGCAACAGCGGTTGCGTTACTCTTGTTGGCCTTGTCGAGCCGAAGTCTGCCAAGTTGCGACAGCAAGACTTCGTACTGAGTACCGGCGTTCTCTGGGTGCATCTCAAAGACAGCTCGCTCGAAATATTGCACGGTGTAACTCTTGCCGTTGAGGGGGGAGAGCTCGGTGAACTCCTCTGAGATGGGGTAGCCCTGCTGTGCAAGTCCACCGTGAGACTGCCAGTATTGCAGGAATTTACCGCCAACTCTCTTGCCGGTCTCGTGAAACAGGAGGGAACCTGTGCCTGTATTCGGCACCTGCTGTGGCGCGCCTTGAGGGTGCCGCTCCCTGTACTGGAGAACACCAAGCAGCGTTAGCAACACGCTGTAGGGAGCTTGCTTCTCGGGGTGGTACTCGAACACTGCCCTTTCAAAATATTGCACAGTGTATGTCTTGCCATCTATATCTGAGCGCTCCGGTAGCTCCTCCGAAATAGGGTACCCCTGCTGCGCAAGACCATAATGCTCCTGCCAGTAAATCAGGAATCTGCCCTGTACACTGTGTCCGGTTTCGGGGAAGTAGTGAGAACCGGAAGACTGAGCCGCGGCTACCCTCGTGCCGCCAGGGATCACTGCCCGCGGGTTTAGCAGTATGCACGCCGTAACACAGCACGCTAATATGGCGCTGAGAAACAATGGCAGTTTCATGCTTACTCCTCTTTATATCCACGGCCCCCACATGGTGAGCGCCCGATTACAATCTTGCAGCTAACCTACGAGCTATTTTACGTTCCGCCTGCTCTCTTGTCACTCTCAGACCGGGGTAGAAGGGGGACTTTCTTCGGAACTCTCTCTCCCTGCTATAATGGAAAATGCATTCAAGAGTGGAGCTGCGTATGTCACAGAGTGCGTCTATTCCTCTGCCTGTCACCAACCGCCGGGTACTGGTAAATGGACGGTGGGTGAGATACCAGGTCGTGGGCGAGGGCACGCCGGTCGTGCTTGTTCATGGGCTGGCGGGTTCGACTCGCTGGTGGGCCAGGGTCACGCCTTCGTTAGCCGCTCACTATCGTGTCTACCTTGTAGATTTGCCCGGCTTCGGCTCGATGCGGCGAGCGCCCGGTGGTTTTGCGCTCAGCGAAGCGGCCTCGTGGCTCATCGACTGGATGCGTGCCGTCGGCCTGCGACGTACCC
>JALYYZ010000275.1 GCA_030945985.1 Chloroflexota bacterium | reverse complement strand
CGGCTCGTGGCATAGCGCGTCGTCAGACCCAGGCTCTTGTCGACCACCGACCCGCCTATCAGGAGGTGGGTGACCCCTGGCCTGGCGCTCGCCGCGCGTGCGACTTGCAGATCGCGTAGCGTGTTGTAGGTATCAACGATAAAGTGGTTGAAATAGGCCACATAAGCGGCAATGGCAGCCAGCACGAGGGCGAATAAGGTCAGCGCCCCCGTCCAGCGCGACTCGAGCCTGCGCCTCCTCAGCCACCATAGCGCACCCATAAGGGCGAATGCCAGGCCCGCCAACTGGATAACCCCAGGGTGGCTCAGCAAGGTCACAAATAGGGAGCATACGAGAAGCCAAAAGGGGAGTTTGCCGGGCCGCAGGTTGGAGGGCGCACAGACAGCTATAGCGAGCGAAAGAAGCGCGAAAAATTCCCCGAAGATATTCGTGGTGATACCCCAGGAAAAGGGCAGCACGGCCATCGGCACGGTAGTGTAAAGAACCGCAGCACAGAGGCCCGCCCTTCCACTGCTCAGGGCGCGCTTGCCCACGCAAAAAACCAGGAAAGCGCCCAGCGTAGCCATGGTCACGGTGAAGATCCTGATCGTCATGTAGTCGTCCTTCGTGATCCATTGCAGGGGCAGCATGAATACGTAGGCAGTTGGAAGGTAGAAAAGAGGCACTGTGCCGCTCTCGGTATTGACCGTCTTGAAGAGGAGGGTGCCAGACTGGATCGTCTCAAACCTGTGAGCGTGAAAGCCGAGGTCAACGATAAAAATCTCAGGATGGAGCTGACCTGCCAGGCGAATGGCAAAGACAAGCAGCACCAGCATCAGCAGCAGCCTCCGCTCCAGTGGGGTCCAGGGCGAACCGATGCGCCTCAGCACCCAGCCGCAGACGGACCCCGCCACCAGGATGAGTAGCAGCCCGCCTGAGAGCACCGGCAGCCACGTTACGTACCACTGGGCCGTTGTCAGCCACAGCCGGTCAAAAGCAAGCAGCGACGAGGCGAGCAGGCCAGGCAGCAGCGAGAATAGGAGAGCGCCACCGGGGCCCCAGCCAAGCAAGGCGGCAACCAGGCCGAGCAGCAGCGAGCTTGCCCCCGCAGCAGTCATGGAACCCAATTGCGGCACGACGAAGCCGCTGCCCGTAGGCTGAAGTTGCAACCTGGAGACGATCAGGCCGAGTTGTCGTGGGTCCCCCGGCGGGGTGAAGGCATTTGTCTGGAGCCGGAGCGCCAGGGAACCCGCGTCATTCAGCAGGCTCTCGGGCACCTTGAAACGGTAATCGGTGGGGTCCCCCGCAGGTGGGTCAACCTCCAGAAGAGTCTGCCCTCCGGAGGTCACCCTTAGATGGGGTGGCGGGTTACCGGGTGGGCGCGATCCACTCACCGAAAGGGTTGCCTGAAAGCTCTGTCGGCCCAGATCTGAGAGGATAATTGAGGCGTCGCCGCTGCTCCACCTGAAGTGGAAATCTTTGCCGGTCGCTGCTGTCTCAGGAGCATTGAAGCCTTGCAGCAGAGGTGCGTCCGTCTTGCTGCCTATACCTATGTCGAAGCTTGGGCGCACCTGATAGGCAGTCACTGCAAGCAACACGCTCAGCAACGCCCCGACGAGGGCGGCCATGCTGGCCCGCCGCGACCGCAACATAGGGTTAAGCGCGAAGATCGACCTCAACGTGCGCCTATCCCGGCGCGCCGGTAGAGGGCTACGTGCTCGTTGGCCCAAAGCTTGTTCGACGTGTCAAAACCTACCGTAGCGGGATCCTGGTTGGCCCAGAGTATCGCGTAGGTGGGGGCGTCACTATGACTATAAGGCTTTATCTCCTGGCCGTAGCTGAGCACTGTATCACCATACTCCGGATGGTCGCGCAAGAAATAGCCTACGCCGGCCATATACCCTCCGGCTACGGTTGCATCGCCCACACGATCAGGGTCGTGCGCTACGTCGCCCAGCAGGATGGAAGCGCCACGGGGGATCAGATCTCGTATGTGGGCCACCTCTCGCGGCAGCTTTAGTTTGTAGATACGGTCATCGCCAAATGTCTGCACCAGGGTGAAGTCGTTCACCACCTTGCCTGCGGGGTTAGTCGACCTCCAGAGGAAATCGGTCCTCTGCGGGTCGCTGAGGTTTCCCAGGTGTACCACTACATACTCCACACCAAGCAGCGATAGCGCGTCGAGGCTGCGCGGGCATGGGAAGCAGTTGTCGGTTTCCTGCACGAGAGCAGAGTATGCGAATGGGCGTATGGATGTGCTGGCGTTGATTGTTCGCTGCCAACTGTAGGCGCTGTAATATTGGTAGAGGTTGGCCATCTCCACGTTGGGGTCTCCGTGTTTATAGTATGTCATGGGATATTCGAGGTAAACAGTAGGCGGCTGGGCCTGCAGCCATCTGTAGACCTGGGGCACCGCGCCACGCGTGCCCACCGCTTCCATGCTGATGGGTGTACTCCAGCTCTCGGCTACCGGAAGCAGGGCCAACAGCAGGGCAACTACAGGGATCAGGGATCTGTGATTTGTGATTATTGGTTGGTGGTTGGTGGTTAGTGATGGAGTACCTGGCAAGGCAGTGCCTCTCCTCATGCGGCTGCTCAGCGCTCCTGCAATGCGCGGCAGCAGGTAAAAAGCGCCTATGCCCGCGAGCACGCTGAGCGAGAGAGCCGTCAGCACATCTATACGAGCGACGACGCGCATGCTCTGGAAGCCAGGCACGTAGTCGTGCAACAGCCTGTAAGGGAGTGGCAGCACACCTTTGATGGCGCTGGGGTCGTAGTTCGACTCGGCGTAGGTGAGTTGCAAAGTGGGCCCTAGCGACAAAAGGGCAGAGAGTACTGCCGCGATAGCATAGAAGAGTGCGTGCCGAGACAAGGGGTTAGGGGTCAGGTACGGGGAATTCGGAGACGAGGGATTGGGGTTAGAAGATGAGAGATTAGCCACTGAGGATATAGAACCATTGGGGGAGGGAGGTGAGACCCTCGTGGCAGGACCTGATCCCAGATCCCCGGCACCTGATCTCTCGACTGATCCCCTGTCCACGGTCGCGCGTCCGGCACGTAAGGCAAACAGCAGCCCCACTACGGCGAGCAGCAGGGTAAAGATGCCTGGAAAGGCGGCGCGCTCTATCGACCAGGGGCCGGGGTCGCCGAAAGGCGCAAGCGCTGCTCTAAGGAGAGGGTTGCCACGGAAGACGGCCAGGAACGAGGATAGAGTGTTGGAGAAGCGCTCGACTTCAAAAAGGTTGCGGCTGAAGCCGTTGCCCCCCTGAAGCAGCACGTAGGGTACGGCCACGGGCAATATAAAAAGGAGAGAGGCGGCCATGCCCGTAGCGAACTTGCCGAGGAAGAGGAGCGAGAAAAGGTCGCGTCGCGCAAAAGCGTAGTAGAGTAGGAAAAGACCAAGCAGCATGGCCGTATAGAAGGCCAGGTAGTGTCCCGATAGCGCCTGCAAAGCAAAGAAGCCCCCAAGCGCGCATGCCCATCGCCAGCGCCCTGTCCAGAGCAGCTTGTAGGCGGCAAGGAGCGTCAGAGGCAGCCACTGGGTACTGTCTAACGTCATGTGGGGGAGGTGGTTCATGCGGTAGAAGCAGAAAGCGAAGGTCGCGCCCGCCACGATTCCCGCCGAGGAGGAGCCGGTCAGTTCGCGCACCAGGAGCCAGGTAGCCCAACCGGAGAGGGCGAAGGTGAGAAAGAGCATCGCATTATGGCTGAGCACGGGATTGCCGGTGACGAAATAGAGGGGGGCAGCGAGCACCGCCTCGGCGAACGAAAGCTCGTCGAAAGCCAGGGTACCATGGAACGGGTACATGATGTTGCTATCAAACAGTCCAAGGGGGTTAGCTACAAGCGCATGCGCCTGCCATGCCATAGCCCACACGCTATAGAGGGGGTCCCCCTTATCCATTACATAGCCACCCATCTGCGGGAACAGCGGCCACGTGGCGATTACTGACAGGATTGCAAAAAAGAGGAGTACCAGCGCGTTGGTGAGAAGACGTCTCGCAAGGGGCTGCGCACTCAACTCGCCAGGCGGATCGGTAGGCTGCGCCGTCTCCATTTCGGGCAGGTAGGCTTCGCGCCGCACAGCCGCAGCATGCTCTGCCTCTACTTCCGGCAGGTAGGCTTCGTGCCGCACAGCCGTAACGTGCTGCCTTATCATCGAGGCCTCTTCACCTGTTGCTGCCCCGTACCCATAGCCCTCGTAGCCCTCGTAGCTATTGTGAGGCGACGTGATTTCTCCTCGCTCAAGACGCGCAGCAAAGTATTCGCCCCGGCCTCCCAGCTAAAGTGAGAGTACACGAAGCCGGCCCCGGCCCGGCCCATCTCTTCGGCCAGGGACGTGTCGGCGAGGAGACGAGCGATAGCCGCGCCAAGCGTCTGGGGCTCGGCGGGTACCAGGTAGCCGCTCACCCCGTGTTGCACGGTGTCGCACGGCCCACCCTCGGCCACGGAGACGACGGGCAGGCCCAGGCTCAGCGCCTCGATGACGGAAAGGCCGAAGCTCTCCTCGCGCCCAGTGTGCACGTAGACCGTGCCGAGGGCGTAATGCGCGGGAAGTTCCCCGTCGGTCACAGCGCCGGTGAATATCACCTCACGGCCCTCACGCATACCTAACTCAGAGGCTAAAGCTCGCAACGACACAAGCTCAGGCCCCCCGCCCACAACCAGGGCGGTCGTCCCCGGCAACTCCTGGGCGGCCACATGGACGGCCCTCAAAAATAGGTCGATCCTCTTGCGAGGGTGCAAGTGGTTCACGGTGACAGCCACACGCCTGCCCTGGAGGCTATAACGCTCCCGTAGCCCCTGCACGGCTTCAGGGAGAGGCGATGCGAAGTCAACACCATGCTCGATAATAGTTGAGCGCCGACCGTAAGCCGCCATGATGCGCCGCGAACCGTAAGGGCTGTTAGAGAGCACCCTCGCTGCCGACGCAGTCATGGCTTTGTCTAACAAACGGTAAGCCTGCATCAAGGGGTGGAGCACCTTGCCCAAGCGGCCCAGCCGTCGCACGATGTCAACAGTGTCGCTGTATATGAAGCGCGGCGGCTCGAAGCAAAAATATAGCAGAGGCGGGCGCGTACGCCTCAACGGGAGAAGCACATGCCGCGCAAACCACATAGCAGGCACACTGGGCGGGCCGAAAAAGAGTATGCCGCTGAGGCCGTGCGGCAGCTTGAGCGCGAGAAGTGGGCCCATGGCATATTCCACAGCGGCATCCAGGTAGTGGTTGCCGGTGAGTTGCAAAGGCCAGCCCGTCTCCACCAGGCGCACGCCAGGAGCAAGGGCGGGGCGACATTCGGCTGCAAAGCGGTGAGTAAGGAGCACCACAGGCTCACCTGCGTCGCCCGGCCCCTTGAGGCGGCGTGCCGTGTAGCCTGCGAGCTTGAGGATAAGCCGCTCGGCACCCGTAAGTTTCTTGAATTGGGGGTAGAAAAAAGCCAGCCTCACCCCTGCCTACTCTCCGGCAAGCTTGGCTTCCTCCACCAGCATCACGGGAATGCCGTCGCGCACAGGATATGAGCGCCTGCATTCCGTGCAGACTATCCGGTCACCGCGCAACTCTACCACCGCGTGGTCCACGGGGCACCTCAATATCTTCATCAGCTCCGCAGGCACTTTCTCATCAGTTTTCTTCATAATGTTCTCCTACTTTGGCACATAAATATTCTCAACATTGCGTTGATCCAGTTTATAGTTATCGCGCACGGCTTGCAAGATTTCGGGGGAAACGTCGCCCGCGCCCGTATCCTCCAGGGCTACATCTATCCGCAGGATGATCTGCGCGAAGCCTTTGCGCTGCACCTCGGCGAGCAGCTTGCTCTGGTCCCACCTTCCGTAGTGGGTAGCATGGGTCTGCGTGAAAGGATCGGTGGTCCAGAGGCGCTTATGGGTGGAGAGCATCAGCCCCACGTTATCCGAGTAGGCGGGGCCACCGTTGTTGGTCACATACTGGAAGACATTCTGGAAATCGGCTCGCTTTGTATCAGCCAGCAGGCCAAGCTCTAGTTTTAGCCAGGGGGGAGTAGAGAAAAGCCCTGGTACCTGCGAGAGCAGAGCCAATCCCAGCAGCGAGGCGACAAGCTTCGGCTGCCACGATGCGCCCGTAAGCCAGGCAGCGCCTACACCCAGCCCCAGGCAAGATGAAGCCGCCCAGTCGAGCATGTGGTTGTGATTGCCGCCAAGAGTGCCCGTGAAGGTGGCTACTACGAAGCTTGTTATTCCATAAAGTAGGAGGAGGAGCCCACCCTGCCGGGCAATAGTCGCGCGGTCAGGGGTCCTTCGGGTGAGCAGCCAGCATGCGCCTGCTGCAAGGGTGACGAGGATGCCGGGTATCAGCAGGAAACCATAGGTGCCGATCAGCTCGCCTATATAACCGAAGAACCTGTCGGGGAACCAGGGGAGAGTGTGGATGGTAAGCTCGTGGTAAAAATAGCCGCCCGCCGTGAGCCAGTTGAGCAGCAAGCTGGGCAGCAGGGCTCCGGCGGCGAGGGCCGTGCCGAAAAGCACACCCAGGCGGGGGCGCATGAAGAGGAGCCACCCTGTACCCGCAATGCCGGCGGCGATGCCCGTCTGCTTGGTGAAAAAGGCCGCCAGGAAGAGCGGCAGCGCCCACCAGAAAGAGCGGAAGCCGGCGTCTACAGGACGCGACGCCAGCCACCAGAGCCCACCCAGCCCAGAAGCCAGGGCCAACATGTCGGGCTTGACAAGGCTACCCCAGAAAAGTACCAGGTCGAACGACAGCCAGGCGAGCGCGCCCAGCAGACCTCCCAGGCGGCTTCCGGTAAGGGAGCGCGTGATGCCGAAGATTGAGAGGGCGATAAAGAGGGTGGACAGCATCGATATAGCACGTCCGGGCTTGAAGGTCGGCTCGGAGCCGAGCAGGTGCTGGAAAGGGAGGTTGAGCAGGTAGAAGAGAGGCGGGTAGGGAGCAGCGATAAAGAGGTCTGGTGTGAGATTGCCGTAGATGCCGGTTCCGTGGTCGAGCAGCATCGTCTCGGCGACGATCATCCCTTCGGACTCGTCGAACTGGAACGGGTAAGAGAACATCTGCACCGAGGTGGTGGCTGTGTTCGCTGTTTTCAGGCCGAGGCCCAGCACTAGGGCCAGCATCACGGCCAGCAGCAGCCTGCCTGCCCACAGGCTAGTAAGAGGGTGACGGCTGAGAGGGGACGCGCCTTCTGGTTGGGCGAAATGCTCCCCAACAGCTTCGCGGGCGGTCACTTGGCAGCACCTATTCTGGAGACCCTCAGCCCAAGCAGGCGGGGGTCATCGCCGCTACCTATAAAGGGGTTCACGTCGATACTCATATCGGGGTCGCCACCCGGCGTACTCAGACTGACCCATGTATGGTTGTTGGTGAGGGGTATGGGCTTATGCAAAGGAGGAGGTCCGTGCAACATGCCGAGGGTAACCGAGGCCATAGCCAGGTTGGCAGGACGCCAGCCACTCCACTCGATCGTTTGTGGCACAGGCTTCAGACCTCTTACCTCCGCGTGGTCGCTTGACCACCTGAACTGCTTGCCGTCAGCCGTTTCGGTGCCATAAAATCCCCTCACATAACCTACATCGAGCCCGCTGCCGAGCGCAATGTTGTCCACGGGGGCGGGGTTGAGGTGGCTCCAGGCCCACTCCAGGGCGTCTGCAGCCGCAACCTGCACGGGCCTCGCATTAAAAGACGAACGAGCAGCGTCCAGGTTCCCGCTCTGCCGGGCCGCATCCCCCTGGATAACAAAGGGCTCATACCTGTCGGGCGGCTCGTCGCCGGTTAGCTCGGAGAGGGCCAGGGAAGGGTCGCCTTTTTGCAGGTAGGCGGCGGCAATGCCGTAGCGGGTATCGGCCAGGGTAGTATTGGCCTTCATGTAGAGACCGAGCGCATCATCAGCGTGTCCGGTGGCAAGCAGCGCCTCGGCCTGGCGGAAAGGCTCCTGCTCACCCCAACGCGCTATGCCGAGCGAGGTCTCCTCAACCGGCAGATTCAAGCCGACCAGGAAAATGGCCGCAGCCGAAACCAACACCCAGGCGGCTAATCTGGCCCTGGGTACACCGAGCAGCCGTGCCACATCGAGGTGGAAGAGGCCGGCGCCGGCCCAGGGCAGGAGAGCCACCACAACAGGTAGGCGAAAGCGAGTCACGGCAAAGAATATGAAGGCCAGCGCCACCCAGAGCAGCATCCAGAGCAGGGTGAGACTCTTGAGTGGGCTCCGAGTGGTAAAGATCAGTCCTGCCGCAGACATGACCAGCACCGCGAGGTAGAGGAGATCGTCAAAGAGGAAGAGAGACACCAGGTGCCAGGCTTGTACACGGCCCAGGCTGTAGCCTTTCACCTGCCTCTCTTCGGCACTGAAGGATGGTTTCCAGAGGTCGAGACTCTCCTTGACGCCCTTGGTAATGAAGGCGACAGGATCTGCCTTAATAATGTTCCATGCGGCGGCGTAGGCAAAGCTCTGCTTATCGACCGGGTTGGCGATCGGCTTGAGGTCGGCCTGTAACCGCGCCTCGTCGCGCACCCCCACGCTCGCCAGCCAGAGATTGTAGCCTCCCGTGGTGTCGACGGCCACGAAGTGCCCATAAGCGGCGTAGTTGCGTACCGTCCAGGGCACCAGCGTCAAGATGGCGGCGGCAACAAGCACCAGGGACAGGACATAGCCATGTCGGCGGAGGCTGTGCCGAGAGAAGGGCAGAAAGAGCCAGAGAGCAGCCACAGGCACGAATAGAAGCGCGGTAGCCCTGGTGAGTATAGCAAGCCCGAGCAGCAGCCCGGCGCAGGTTGCCCATATGAGAGCCGGGCGACCACGCGATTCCCTGGCGTATATGAGCGCCACGAAGGCATAGGAGAAGAGAAAGATAAAGAGCGTCTCTGAGAGGAGGAGCCCGGCGAACAGGGTCGATGGGAGGTAGATGGCGCCAAGCAGAGCCGTCGCCAGGGACGCGCGCCTGCCCCCTAGCCTCCTACCCACCCACGCGAGAGGCAACAGAGTAAATGCGCCCAGAAGCGACTGCAAGATCAGCGGCGCCACGTAGTCTAGCCCCGCCAGGCGCTGAACCCCCGCGAGCAGCAGAACAAAGAGGGGTGGTCGCACCCAGAGGGCCGTGTTGTAGAACTCGAAGCCGCGCCCCTCGACCAGCATATGCGCCGCGCCGAAATATTCGCGCTCGTCGATTACGAATGAGGCGGGCGCATGCCCAGCAGGGTGGAGGGCGAGGTTGTAGCCTACTCTGATGAGGAAGGCGGCAAGCACGATAATCAGGAGCCAGGGGTCACGCAAGACATGAAGCAGCGTACTATCCTTGCCGGCTGCAGCGCGACCGGGCTTCAGTGCAGCTTCATGGACCTTGTTGGCTTTTGAAAGAAGAACAAACAAATCAAAACTCTGCGGGTTTTGATTTGTTTGTTCTTGGAAATGAGCGCTCTTTTCCCAGGAGGTTGGGGTTTCCAGAGTCCCTAAAGGCACCGGAGCGAGTAGGGTTCCCTTTAGGGACGGAGGAAACCCTACTGGCTCCGGTGCCTTTAGGGACTCTGGAAGAGGCACCAGAGCACCGGAAGGTACACTACCCGTGTCATCCACAACGAGGCTAGTCTGCACGCTATAGATCGCGCTAACGAGCGCTGCTTGCAGAGGTGTCAGCCGCCTCTCGCCTGCCACGCCGAGGCTTGCGCCGGTTCAAGGCCGCATTGTAGAGTCCCACAAAGGCGCGGGCGGTGCTCTCCCAGTTGAGGTCATTCTCGACGCGACGCCTCCCCGCCTCGCCATACTGCGCCCGCAAGTCGGGCGCGCGCAGGAGGAGGTTTATGGCTGCCGAGAGCTCGCCGGGCTGCTTTTCAGGCACGAGTAGGCCGTTCTCGCCATCCTTCACCGCCAGGGGCACGCCCGCGACCGTGGTAGCCACAACAGGCCGGCCCGAGGCCATCGCTTCAAGTAGCGTGTTAGGCAGACCATCGACGTTACCCTGCTGGTCGACAACCGAGGGGAGGACGAAAAGGTCACAACCGCTGAAGTAGAGGGGCATGCGATCGCGAGAGACCCAGCCGGGCATGATGACCGACTTCTCGACGCCAAGCTGCTTGACTAGCGACACCAGCCTCGACTCCAGATCACCTCCACCGGCGAGCACTATCCGCGCGTTGGGGTGCTCGCGCAATATAGCGGGCACTGCCCTGATAAGGTACTCGAAACCCTTCTTGTAGACCATCCGGCCCACAGCAAAGACGATGAGGGTATCGTCCGCCAGGCCAAGCTCCTGCCTGAGCATCGGGCCTGCGTTCTCTATGCGGGTGAACTGGCTGGGATCAACGCCGTAAGGCACCAGGTGGGATCGCTGGGCGGGGGCTCCAAGCTTGATGGCACGCTGCCGGAGGTCGTCGCTGGGGGCGGTAATAGCGCTCGCGGCACGGAAGCAGCGCCGAGCCACTGCGGCGATAAGGCTGCTCTGCTCGGCCACGAATACGTCCGAGCCATGCATGCTGATGACGAGGGGCATCCGCCGCAACCGCGCCACGAGAGCCGACACGGGGCCGTTTGGAATCACCCAGTGGGCGTGCATTATGTCAAATTTCACCTGACCGGTAAGACGCCATAGCGCCCAGAAGCTGCTGATAAAGACGAGAGGAGTGAGCGGGAAAATAGCCCCTTTGACGCGCACATCAGCCACCAGCGACTCGGCGTAGCCCCATATATTCAGGTGCTTGAAGGGGCTGTACTTGAAGAAGTGAAGCCTCACCCCGTGCTCCACCGGTTCGCGGCGCACGTCTGGGTGATATGGGGCAAGCACGTCCACCTCGTTGCCCATGGCGGCCACGCTCGAGGCGATAGACTCGATGAACGGAGCCGTTACATCTCCCTCATATTTGGGGTAAGAGGAGGTGACCATGCAGATTCTCATCATAGGGCTATTTTACACTAATGGGGGCGCTTGTGCTGGCATGTGGCTCTTGCACCACTTTCTTGCACCACTTAGGCGAGAAACAAAAAGAGAAGATCTCACCTCTGGTGAGATCTTCTCTTTTTGTTTCTCGCCTTTATATGAGCTTATTTCAGCGTGCGAATATAGGCCACCAGACCGGTCAACTGGTCGTCTGAGATAAGCTGCGCGTTGAAGCCGGGCATTCGTTGCTGCCCGTTGCGTATCACGCTCCTGATCTCCTCGTCGCTCATCCTGGGCGAGCGTTGAATCAAGGAAGGACCTGCTCCACGATTACCTCCCGGGTGACATGTGTTGCAATACCGAGCGTAGGTTTCGCCGCCTGCAGCAGCCGGCGAACCCGTGGTGGTAGAAGCCGAGCCGGTGCTGCCTCCACTGTT
>JALYYZ010000183.1 GCA_030945985.1 Chloroflexota bacterium | reverse complement strand
ACTACCGGCGCAACGTTATCGGGCGGGCCGTAGTTCTTAGGATCGGCCAGCAGCACCAGGCTGTTGCCTGCTATCGCTCCGTCCGTGCCGTAAGCTACCGTCACATCAACGTCCTTGTTCACCAGCGCTTTGTACCGCAGGTTCGACTCGACTATCTTGATGTCCTTGAAGTTGCAGCCGCCGTACACCTTCTGCAATCCGGGGAGGCCATCAGCGCGTCCCTTGAATTCAGCAGCAGCAGCCAGCGTCAGGCTGTCCGACTTTGCGCACAGATCGGCAAGGCTCTTGAGGCCGTACTTGTCCGATACTTCCTTGGTGGTGGCAATCGCCTGTGTATCGTTCATTGGAGCCTTGTCCAGCCACACGAAGTTGAATTTCTCCTTGTACTGCTTCTTGACTGCGTCATATGCCTGCTGCGGGTCGGAAATAGGATCGGCCTTCAGGATAGCCAGCAAGCCGGTGCCGGTATACTCCGGATAAAGGTCTATGCCTCCGCTGCTGCCACCTTTGATCAATGCGGCCTGTGCCACTGCCTCCGTGCCCAGGTTCAACTTGCGGTCTACGGGTATGCCTGCATTTTCGAGCATCTCCGCATACATCTCGCCGACCAGCGTCTCTTCGGTAAATGCTTTTGAACTTACGACCACTTTGCGGCCGTTAGCATTGGAGCTCCCCCCACCGGGCGTGCTTGCCATGGGTGTATTTGCCGCGCCGGCTGCCGGCGCGGTCGTATCTGTAGCGCCCGCAGGTGCGGCGGTGGTAGCTATCGGTGTACTGCTTGCCCCGCAGGCCGACAAGACGGAGCTGAATGCCAGCATGGCTCCGGCTGCTAGAAGTTTCGTTTTCATTGAACATCCTCCTATGGAAACATACCTACGATGGCCTTGTCCATACTCAGCCCATTTTGCCAGGGCCACCGCCAATAAAGTAGCGTCGAGCGCACCGGCAACCGTCGTTCGCCCTCCGCCATACCGATTATAAGTGCCAGCCAAAATATCGACAAGGTACAGGTTCGGCGCGTTTATCCTTTTTGAGACAAGGAACAAACTGCGAAGAAGAGCCGGCAGCGATCTGCTACCGGCTCTCCTCCTCTAATCACCAACCACTAACTACCAACCACTGCTATATTACTCTCTCCCCGACTTTTATCGCCTTTTGCAGCGCGCGATGTTGCATGACCTTGGCGTTCCCCTCAGAAATACCCATTGCAGTGGCTGTCTCCTTTAGTGAGCAACCTTCCAGGTAACGCAACTGTAGGACGCGGCGGTAGTTTTCCGGCAGCAGGCCCATTATCATCAGCACCTTATTCGTGCTCTGCCCGATGGTTTCTTCCTTCGTGCCCGTGGCAACGGGCTCCGCAGCCAAGTGCAGAGGAGCGGCTTTCTCCATCTCATCCAGGCTGGATGTCGGACCTTTGTAGAAGCGCCGCCAATGGTCTGTGATGGTTGTTCGCGCCACCTGGTATAGCCATGCCAGTCTAGCTTGCTCTCCTTGGTTCACATCCAGGGAATTCGCTGCCTTGAAGAAGACCTGTGATGTAATGTCCTCAGCATCTTCTCGGTTACTTACCTTGTAGTAGACAAATTTATATATAGCCTCAACATATGCATCATAGATCTGCGCGAGGGTTGCTTGCCTATCCGCCGGCCCTTTGCCGGTTGCTGTGTTGCCTGCACTCCGACCAGGTATAGAGGCGATATTCGGGAGGGTGATGCTGTTTGTTTGACTTGCGTTGGTAAAAGAGTTCATAATGGGCTATCCTTCCAACTTATCCGTTCTGCGTCGCTTATCCGCTGCCATGTCTATACTACCCTGGGGAACCTGAGAGACACCTGAATAGCTGGCATGTAGCCTTAAGAACGCCTTAAGACTTTCTCATTCGTGACAGCAGTTGTTATATGTCTTTCTTTGTTGATACAGCCTATCTTTTGAGGACCCTGTGCTAAAGAGATGACTGTTACCTGTCCGCGTAGAGTAATGTTATGCAACCTACCAGCGCTATCCTTGTAGTGGACGATGATGCCCGCATCCTGCGCCTGGTGCGCGTTAATTTGGAGCGTGCGGGCTTTACCGTCAATACCGCCAGCAACGGTGTCGTCGCCCTCGAGCATATAGACCTTGCTATTCCGGATGCCGTAGTGCTGGACGTGACCATGCCTCTCATGGACGGATTCACCCTCACCCAGCGGATTCGCGAACTATCCAACGTGCCGATCATAATGCTGACCGCCATGGGTGAGCAATCGCAGAAGCTCCGTGGGCTCGACCTGGGCGCTGACGATTACCTCACCAAGCCCTTTGACCCTGATGAGCTTGTAGCCCGTGTGCGCGCCCTCCTTCGCCGGAGCCGTCCGGACACGCCTGGCGAAACCCAGCACGCTATAGATGCCGGGGATCTTCATATAGACTTCGTGCGCCGCAAAGTAGAGCGGAGCGGTGAGCCCATCAAGCTAACTCCCACCGAATATAAGCTTCTCCAGCATCTCGCTCAACAGGCCGGTAAAATCATCCCGAATGCAGACATACTCTCGAAAGTATGGGGACCTGAGTACCGCGACGAGAGCGGCTACCTGTGGGTTTACGTGAGATCGCTCCGGCAGAAGATAGAGATTGACCCTTCCAATCCGCAGTATATCCTATCGGAACCGGGCTTCGGCTACAGGTTCAATGTGCCTCAGCAAGTGGAACCAAAGGGGTAACAATGCGACGGCCCTCCCTGCTTGTAACTTTTTCACTGGTCAGTCTGGTGCTTATCACCGCTATTGGCGTTGTGCTCGGCATGAACATGACGCAATATTTTGAGCAGCAAGCTATCACCCAACAGCGTGACGTGGTAGTTTCTCTTGTGCCTCCTGTTGTAGGCTCCCACATCAACACAGATATACTGGAGAAGGGTGCGTGGGGGGCTGACTATCGCAGCCTTGAGCTCGCACTCTCGAACCTGGGCAATGTTGGCCTTGTTCGTGTGAAAATCTGGAACCGCAAAGGTATGGTTGCCTACTCGGATGATCCCAAGCTGGTTGGCGCCCATTTCCCGCTCACCGCCGATT
Source organism: Chloroflexota bacterium (assembly GCA_030945985.1). Taxonomy (GTDB): domain Bacteria; phylum Chloroflexota; class Chloroflexia; order QHBQ01; family JADMIH01; genus JADMIH01. The sequence continues at coordinate 2,882 of JALYYZ010000183.1, read as the reverse complement.
TAGTCGAGGCCCTCAATGGAGAGGCATCCTCCAGCATCTCCCCTCTGGATAAGGCCGAGAACGTTGCTGAGAAGGGATTTGGCCAGCTACTCGAGGTCTATGCCCCCCTTAGACTCCAAAGCAGTGACACAATAGTAGGTGCGTTCGAGGGGTATTATGATCTCAGCGATCTACATGACCGGCAAAATACCACGAACGAACGGCTGTGGACTGGCATTGGCAGTGGATTCCTCTTCCTTTATGTATCCCTCTTTACCCTTGTTCGCAATGCTTCCCAAAGGCTAGTCCGCCAGAGCAGTGAGAACAGCTTACTGCTCGCCGATACCCAGCGAAAAGCGGCACGTCTTAGGATGATCAACGAGCTTGCAAGCTCCATTAACAGCTCTGCTTTAGACCTTGACCGTGTTTTCGCTACCGCTTTGCACGGGGTTAGCCAGGTTGTAAAGCACACCACTTCTTCTATCACAATGCTGGACCCTCTTACCGCTCAACCTGCTCGCACGTTCACACTGCCTGACCTGGCTAATGTGCCTGACGTGCCTGACGTGCCTGACCGGCTAGCGCGCCTGCAATCTGATCTGCGTGACGAACTGGCTCTGCTCGAGGGGAGAGAGTTTTATATTTGTAACGATACCCGCCAACTTTCTTCCGGTATACTTGCTGAACCTGCACAATCAGGCGCTCTCTCTCTCGTGCTTGTCTCTATTTCCCTGGGCGACCGCAGGCTTGGCGCACTCCGCATCCTTTCAGATCAACCTGATAACTTCACTGAGGACGACACCTCTGTCCTCAAAGTTGTGGCTGACCAGCTCGCTGTGGCCATAGAGAATACACGACTTATCCGCGAGACAGCAGAGACTACTGCTCTGCGTGAGGCTAACCGCCTCAAAGATGAATTCGTTTCTATGATTTCGCATGAGCTGCGTACTCCACTGTCCTCAATTAAAGGCTATACACGTACCCTTCTTGCCGAAGATGCTACATGGAGTGAGCAGACAAAGCGCGAATTCCTTGAGATAGTTTCCGACGAGAGCGATAAATTGGCAGAGTTGGTGGAAAATCTTCTCGAAATGTCTCGTATCGAGGCAGGCAGGCTGCCTATAGCCCCTGAGCCAATGCTTTTATGGCGCTTCTGCAAGTCCATAGTCGAGCGAATCGGCGATCATTATCCTCTCATCAGGATAGATTGCCAACTAGGTCATGACCTTCATATGGTCACTGCCGACCCGCGCCGTGTTGAACAGGTGCTGGTAAATCTGTTGCAGAACGCTGCCAAATATTCGGGTGCCGACAGGGTCACAGTCACAGGCCAGGAGGTTGAGGACGCCGTGCAAATCACCATTCGGGACAATGGTATCGGTATAGCGCCCGAGCATATTGCCCATTTATTTGACAAATTTTACAGAGTAGACACCCCACAGGGCGATAACGGCTCCGGTACAGGTCTGGGTCTGGCCATTGCTCGTGCCCTTGTAGAAGCCCAGGGAGGCAAGATCTGGGTAGAAAGTCGCCTGGGGGAAGGAACGGCGTTTCACTTTACCCTCCCAGCCATCCTGGTTGAGGACGATGATGCCCCTTCACCGGCGGACTCAAAATCTCTGGCAGTTGTGGCTAGCTAACTACTTTCCAGGATGCCGGCGTAAACCTCCGGGTCTACATTGCCTCCACTCACGACGCAACAAATTCTCTTTCCTTTGAACAACGCCGGTTCGGTGAGCACGGCCCCAATTGTGAGCGCGCCCGTAGGCTCGACCTTAAGGTTAGCTGCCCTGTAGAGCAGACGTGTACCCGAGGCTATCTTCTCTTCAGGCACCTCAACCACACGTCGCACCCCACCTTTGATTATCTCCCAGTTGAGATCTCCTAGACATAATGTGCGCGTGCCATCTGCCATGGTTTGTGGCTCGTTCTCGAGCGAAATCAGCCTCCCTTCTCTCAGCGACTGTGCCGCGTCGTTGCCAAGTAGCGGCTCTACGCCAATGACCTCCAGGTCTGGCGCGAGCAAGTCGCGAGCTACGATGATACCCGAAATCAGGCCGCCACCTCCGATAGGGCAGACTATGTAGTCCAGTTTCTGCTCTCCTGCGCCATGCAGCTTCTCGATGATCTCCCTGCCTAGTGTCGAGTTGCCCGCCACGACCCTGTAGTGGTCGTAAGGGGGAGCAAAGAAGGCATCGGGTCGCTCATCTCGCATCTCCCTGATGCGCTCTTGTCTGCTCTTAGTTGTGACGTCAATAAGCTCAACCCGTCCACCGTATGCTACGATAGCTGCCTGCTTCGATTTAGACGATGTGTTGGGCATAATAACAGTGCATCCTTTGCCCAGCAGCATACAGGCATAAGCAACCGCCTGGCCGAAGTTGCCCGATGAGGCGGTAATCACGTCCTGCTCTGTTACCTCAGCGAGTAAATTATAGGCAGCCCTGAACTTGAAGCTGCCGGTGATTTGCAGCGTCTCTGATGCCAGAGTTACATCAGCCCCGAGCGCCTGGCTCAGAAGAAAGGTGTTCTGGAAAGTAGTAGGCTTGACATGCCTGGGCAGCATGTCCCATACCTGGTGTATATATTGCTCGGTGAGCATTTCGCGCATACTGTCCCTCTCCATCTTGCTCAACATTTCAGACTTGGTAGTGTATCATAAGCTTCATGGGCATTCATAATCAACTCTTGTCATCTAACATCTAACGTCCATAACATGGCAGGCACCATAAGAGAAGCTAACCGAGGCGGCAGGCATAGTTATCAAGAACAAAGACTCCACGTGCGTTGTCCCGCCTTATCCACCTCTCAGGAGAATCACTTGCAAGCAATTGACTATCGACAGCTTTTTCCGATCACCGAGCACTACACCTACCTGAACCATGCCGCATGCTCTCCTATGT
>JALYYZ010000269.1 GCA_030945985.1 Chloroflexota bacterium | reverse complement strand
TCAGGACAGGCTACCATAAAAGAACTTGTAGGCGATATGAGCCATACTGGCATTAGGCAGTGGGTGGACGAGGTGTACAAGGCCCTGGAAGAGGCGATCGCGCAGGCCACGCCTGAGGACATGGCCTTTGTGCCACACGATCCCGCAGCGACGGCAGATGAGGAGCGTGGCTGGACAATACCGCACGTTATTGCCCACTTGACTGCCACAGAGGAAGAGGCGGCCTCGCATGCAGCTTCGCTGGCTCGAGGGGTAGTGCCGGAAGGGAGGTCACGCTATGAGGTAGAGTGGGAACAGCTCACCACCCCCGCGCAGGTTCGGCAGCGCTTGGCCGAGAGCGAGCGCATGGTCTGCGGATACCTTGCCGCATGGCCGGACAGCCCTCATCTGGACGTGACATTCACTCCCATCCCGCCCCTGGGCCCGCTCAACGCCATTACACGGTTGGCGCTGGGCACAGTACATACAGAGAACCACCTTGCGCAGATTCGTGAAATTCTCAGACAGAGGCAAAGCGCCGGCTAGACCGAGAGATCTTGTCACTCACGTTACGCATCTACGCACGATCCCAAGTGATATACGGACTACGGTCACGTAGGAAGTGTGGCCGAACTGCGTAACGTGAGCTTGTCACCCATAAGTTGAGCCTGCGAATCACCGGGAGGGCTGTAATGCAAGATGAATTATTAGGCGTAGGTGCGCGAGCACGTTTGCTTTCGGTAAACGTCGGGACACCGCGCGAGTTTACCTGGCTGGGGCGGACGGAACGCAGCGCCATCTGGAAGCTGCCCGTGGAGGGTCCGGTAGATATGCACGGTGTGAACATGGCGGGCGACGACCAGGCTGACCGTAGTGTGCATGGCGGCCCGGACAAAGCGGTCTATGCCTACTCAAGTGAGGATGAAGCATGGTGGGAGGAGCAGTTGGGTAGGCCGCTTGGACCGGCTCCTTTCGGTGAGAACCTGACCCTTGAGGGAGTCGACGTGACTGATGCGCTGATTGGTGAGCGCTGGAAGGTGGGAGATGCCCTCTTCGAGGTGTGCCAGCCGCGCGTTCCCTGTTGGAAGCTGGGTGTCAAGATGGGCGACGCTGCCTTTCCGCCGAAGTTCGCTGCAGCAGGACGCCCCGGAGCCTATCTGCGCATCGTTCATGAAGCCCCCGTGGCCGCAGGCGACCCGCTGCATATAGTTTACCGCCCCAGCCACGGCGTCACCGTCGGCGACATTGCATACATCTACCATAAGGACCATAGCCGAGCCTACATCTTCCTGGAACTACCTGAGCTCGCTGAGACCTGGCTCCCCTGGGCAAGAAAAATGGTCGCGCACCGGCAACGTTAGATGGTGTAGGCACACTATCTCTCTGCGGGAGTTTGGCACTGCTGCCTATACTGAGCCATGAGGTGGTATGCTATATAGAGGTTGGGTTCCGTCCGAACAAAGTTAGACATCAGGGAGTTCCATGACTAACCGCCACACAGTAGCGACGCAAGATGCGCCCGCCGCGCGAACAATGCTCAGGGGCGCTCCCAACTTCGCCCAGCCTACATCGCCTATTTCAACAGCCGTCCAGGAGAGCCTGGATGCCAGGGTCAGCCGACTTCAGGGACGGAAAGAGGCATGGTCTGCCGTTTCGCCACGCGAGCGTGTGGTACTGGTTGACGCGACGATCGCACGCTTTGCCGCGCTGGCAGAGCGTTGGGTGGCGGCATGCTTGAATGCGAAGGGTATAGAGCCGGACAACCCAGCCGCCAACGAAGAGTGGTTCCTCGGCCCGTACACAGTGTTCCTTTGCCTGCGCCATCTGCGGCAGTCGCTGGCCGAGATCGCCGGTGGGAGGCGGCCCAACATCCCCGGTCCCGTGACAACCCGTCACGATGGTCAGGTGGTCGCACGGGTCTTCCCGGCGACGTTCTACGACCGCGTCCTCTTCAACGGGCTCACGGCTGAGGTCTGGATGGAGCCCGAGGTCACAATCGACAACCTGGCAGAGACCCAGGCTGTAGCTTATAACCGCCCATCTCGCAGCAGCAAGGTCGCCCTCGTACTGGGAGCAGGGAACGTCTCCTCTATCGGCGTAAACGATATGCTGTACAAGCTCTTTGTCGAAGACCAGGTGGTGCTGTTCAAGCTCAACCCTGTGAACGCTTACCTGGGGCCTCTGCTTGAGGAGACAATGGATCCCCTGATTGAGCGCGGCTTCGTACAGATTGTGCCGGGCGGCGCTGCCGAAGGAGCATATCTCTGTGCGCACACCGGCATCGACGAAATCCATATCACCGGCTCGGATAAAACCTTCGACGCGATTGTCTTCGGCCCGGGCGAGGAGGGCAGCGCACGGAAGAGGACGCGCAAGCCCTTGCTGACCAAGCGCATCACGGCTGAGCTGGGCAATGTCAGCCCTGTGATAGTGGTGCCCGGCCCTTGGAGCGCAGGCGATCTTGCTTATCACGCCGACCTTATTGCCGCCACACTTGTCAATAATGCGGGGTTCAACTGCATGACTACCAGGGTGATAGTGCAACACGAGAGTTGGTCGCAACGCGAGGCATTGTTACAGCATGTGCGGCGCAAGCTGGCCGCTGTACCATCACGCGCAGCTTACTACCCCGGTGCATCAGAGCGACACGCCGGCTTCGTTAGGGTCCACCCAGGGGCAGAGCAACTCGGCACCCCCGGCAATGGGCAATTGGCCTGGACGCTAATCTCAGGGCTAGACTCTGCCGATGAGGCGGAGATGTGCTTCAGCACTGAGGCATTTTGCAGCCTCAGTGCTGAGACAGCTATCGCAGCGCGTGACACGATCGACTACTTGCAAAAGGCCGTAGCATTCGTGAACGATAAGCTGTGGGGCACTCTGGCGGTCACAATTCTCGTTCATCCAGCTTTGATGAAGGATCCTGCGGTGGCTGCGGCCGTCGAGCAGGCGATTGCCGACCTCCGCTATGGCACGGTGGCCGTCAACTACAACGCGGGCTTCAATTATCTGCTCGGCAGCACTACCTGGGGCGCCTTTCCAGGGCACGACATCTACGATGTCAGATCGGGCCTGGGCAGTGTACACAACGCGCTGATGTTCGACCGCCCGCAGAAGAGCGTGCTACGCGCTCCTTTCCGGGTCAAGCCCGCACCTGTGTGGCTGGCCTCTCGCGCTCACGCGGCTAATCGAGTCGCTCCCCTGCTGGCAGGCCTGGCGGCTTATCCATCCTTGCGGAAATTGCCGCGAATTATCTGGGCAAGCCTGAAGGCCTGATATTGGTGGCTCGCTTCAGCGTCAACTGTTGCATTAAGTTCTGATGCTTCTCTACGGCCTATGGTGCTCTGCAATGTGATCGCAGACGCGCCAGGCGTTGGCCATAATAGTGAGCGTGGGGTTGGCTCCGGTTGCAGTAGGGAAGGGGCCGCCGTCCACCACGAATAGGTTGTCGACCTCGTGAGCCCGGCACCACTTGTTGAGCACCGACGTAGCCGGGTCGTCTCCCATGCGAATTGTGCCGTGCTGGTGAGAGCAGTTGCCGGTAACGCGGTCTATGTAGACCTTGTACACCTTCTTTGCATCAGCGGCCTCCAGTATCTCGGCGTTGTGGTCGATTATCCAGCGGCCCATAGCCAGGTCGTTGGGGTGATTGTGCAGCGTGATGCGCGCGACCGGCAGCCCCCAGGCATCCTTCACATCCTCATCCAGCTCTACGCGGTTGTTGTGCTGCGGCATATCATGCACGACCATGGCGACCGCAAAGCTGTGATTATAGAAGTCGCGGTCCATCTCTTTGGCTTGCTGCCCCCACGCGGGGCGGTCGGGCAGGCTCCAGTTGATGGGGAGGGGGATGCCGACACCTGCCGCCGCGATGTGACCACCACCGGCGAAACCCCTGGTGTCGTCGTGCTCGTAGAACTGGAAGCTGCTCTGGGCCACATAGCCGCCGCCGGCCCACGCGTAGATTGGATCATCGAAGAGGCCTATGGCGGCGCTGAACTCATGAAAGGTGGCGTTGCGCCCGACGAGGTCGCTGCCGTTCGCCAGGCCGTTAGGGAAGCGCCCCGACGTCGACAGTAAGAGCAAGCGCGCCGTCTCGACTGCCCCGCAGGCGATAATAATAACGTCCGCTTCTTGCTCGATGAAATCGCCGTCCGCGTCCTGGTAAAGAGCGCTTTTCGCCCTGCCATTTTCATCTACGGTGATCTCATGCACATAGCAGTCGGGCCGCAGGTCATATCTTCCCGTTTTCAGGGCGTCGGGCACCCACACCGAGAGGGCACTGGAACGAGTGCCTGTAGGGTCGCCGTGCTGCTGCGCGAAGGCGCTCTGCACTGTCTCGGGTCTGCCGTTGTACGGTTGTGACAGGGCGGCCATTGGCGTCGGGAACGAGTTATAGCCGAGCTTGCGGCACCCTTCGGCAAACTTGTTAGCGTAGCGCGTTCTACGTATG
>JALYYZ010000257.1 GCA_030945985.1 Chloroflexota bacterium | reverse complement strand
TCACTACGGTGTGCTGGAAAATGGCGGTGACGGAGATGTCGCCGGCCTCGTGGGCCGCGTGCCCATCCAGGGGGTATATCTGGTGGAGGATCGAGCCTGCACCCATGACGCAGGCAAATAGAGCCGCGCCTGCAAGATTCGCGCTCTGCGGCTTTACGCCGTACCGCCTGGCCGTGAAGAGGACCGCCCCAGCGACGAAAGGCAGTGCCATCGTGCTGTCGCGCAGCCAGTGGACGAGTGGAGAAATCTCGCTCTCCTCGCCGCCCGATAGGAGCGCCGCGTGGAGCCATTGCAGGAGCGCGACGCCCGCATAGGAGAGGAGAACAATACGCACAATCATATTACCTACTACAGGTGTACTCTTACTAGCCAACGTTTTCTACCTCTCTTTCTGTGAAAAGGTCATGCTCAACCCTGCGGTTGAGCATGACCTTCTTGTGCTACATAGCCGGTTATTTAGCGTTATGTGCCTTGCGGAACCGCAGGGCCAGGCCCGACAGCGCAAGGAATAAGGATGAAGCAAGGAGCGACCATAGCGTCCAGGCGAAATTGCCGCCGGTACTAGGCATGCCTACAGGCTGGCCGCCGCCCGCCGGTTGGCCTCCTCCTGTGCGAGCCTGTACAGTCACATGGGCGTCCATGCCGTTGTGGTAGTGCAGGCCGCAGATGTACTCGTACCTGCCGGGCTGCGTAAAGGAGAGCGAATAGCTCGGAACGCCCAGCCCTGGCCCGTCTTCAGGGCCCACGATGATGCCCGAACTGTGGAGACCGCTGCCGCTGTAGGTGCTGGGGTTAGGCCCGACCGGCATAAAGACATCGCTGTTGGCGTAGAACTTCGGGGGTCCTGCCTGCTGCGGTTCAACCTGGATGGCCTCCGGCTCCTCGCCGAGGAGCACGTTGTGGAAGGTATGCGGCGTGGGGCTGGACCATTCAACGGTATCGCCTTCGTTGATCACTATGTCATCAGGCGCAAATCGCATGTAGTCGAGAGCGTAGGTCGGGAAGCTGAGCGAATAACTTACGTTCACGTGATGGACCAGGGTGCCGTTGGGGCCGGGCTTGGTGGTGATCATCTCGCTTTTGGCCTTCGGCTCGGCGTCGCGCGCCAGCTTCTCGTCGGCGGCCATCATATCCTTGCCTTCAGCCTCCGACTGGGCGGCAGTCTTGGGATAGGCGCTCCCTTCGGCCTGCACCGTGATCTTGCCCTGCATACCGACTATCGTGCCGTCGGGCAGTTGTCCTGCGTGTACGGCGCAGACATAAGTGTAAGTACCGGGCTTGGTGAAGCTGAGGCTATACTCCTTGGGGCCGGGGTTGTCAGAGGACATTACCCCTGAGTTTGTGTAGGCCGTGCCGTCATAGGTCGCGCCGCCCTGCTTGAGCGCCACCTGGGGGTTGAGTTGCAGCTTGATCGTTACGCCTGGAGGAGGTGGCCCGCCTGGTTGCGCGCCGGGAGGGGGTGGCGGGCAGGGAGCACCGTTGCACTCAGGTAGTGCAAAATCGGGGAATTTGTTGGCAGCGCCCAGGAAGGTGACGGTATGCGGCTCGAGGCCGGCGTTATGCTTCCACTTGACGGTATCGCCTACATTGACGGTGATGTTCTCGGCGTAGAAGCGGTCCGCTTGCCAGGACGATTTCTTGCCCTGTTCGGTAAATATCTCATTGCCCATCATGGCGGTAAAGGTCTGCGCGCCTGCCTGTTGCGCAGGGGCCGCGCTCACCGGGTGAATGCCCGCCACGGACATCATGAGAACCGTCCCTGTTATTAGGGCCGGTACTAATCGCGAATAACGTGTCTTCAGATTGTCCATTGTGTAATCTCTCCTCTTTCTCCTTATCTTCTGCATTCATGTGCAGATGTGTGATGATAGACGTGCGCACCTGCAGCCGCAGCTATGGGCTGAGGGCGACCCTGTACATGCCACAAATCCCGAGCTATCTAATACCTGCACATCACCTCCCAACCATGCAGTGTCTTTAGCACCCCGAATATGACCCTATTATACTCTACTATGCAAGCCCCCTTTGCTCAATATATTTCTATACTCTTTAAATGCCCCTTTATTGGTCCAAACGGTTCGTCCAAGCGGCGATTTCCCACCAGCGTTGATCGCCCACTCTCTAGGCCGAGCACCCTGCTCACCGCCCTTGCCTGCTGCCTCTCCGGGACATGCCGGCCAGCTGAATAGTTGCTGTAGAGGCACAATGTGGGCAGTTCATCAGTATTCCTTAATGAGATACTTCAATCTCGACAAGGATACCCGATGAACTGCTGCCATTCCAATCCAACTCGTTTACTGAGTTCTGACACTTCCGCTCGCTAGGGAGCAAGCAGCTTTATATAGCCAACGGCCTTATTGTGAGAGGTGACTCCTTCCATAAAGAGAGCATACACACCAGTTGGAGTAGCGGTAGTGGTGTGGAGAGTTATCGAGTTTGGACCGAGCAAGGCTCCATTGGCATCGGCGACTACCTGACTGTTGGATCCTATCACTTGCCCGTTGGGATCTTTGGCGTATACCGTCACGCTTTCACCGGGTTTGAAACCGGTCGCCTCAAACACGAAGCTTGTGCCGGCTTTGGCGCAGTTGCTCGGTGTAACAGTGCTGTTCTGCGAAGCCGGTATGCCGTCGCACTGCCCACCACCGGGGACCTGCGTAGGGGGTGGTGGGTTAGTTCCTCCACCCCCGCCTGCAGTGTCGCAGGACTGGTAGACCTCAAATTCAGTGGCTTCCACGAAATCGCCGCCCCAGTTGTCTACCACGAAGAGCATCACGTACTTAGCTTGCGCGGCGGTGAAGGTAAAGTCGAAGAAGGCCTTCTCCATCGGCGTTTGGCCTGAGAAGACCGTGCGAAAACTGTTCACATTCACGTCCGTCGTGGAGACGCGGATCTGGAAGTTCTTGATCGAGTCGACCTTGTACGCGTCAGTGTTGCCCGACGCGGTAAACGGGTTAATCCTTACCTTGGCGATAGAATAGGTCTGCCCCTGCGGCAGGGCCACGATCACATACTGATTAGTCTTCTGCCCCTGGGCAGTTGACCAGCCATTGGTAGGGCTTTCATCAATGAGATTATTGGG
>JALYYZ010000247.1 GCA_030945985.1 Chloroflexota bacterium | reverse complement strand
CGGTACTTGAGAGCAGCTCACCGACCGTCGAGCAATCTCCAGGCACCCTCCGCCTCTGGCGCTGGACAGGCGGCTTCGGCTTCGAGTTGGCCGCCCAGGTGCCCGGGAGCTACAGCCAGCTATGGAGCGACAGCGGCACCCTCCTTTTCAGGTAAGCTGCCTCCTCCCGCTCCTGGGTGGCAGGCAACGGCAGATCGGCAACACGGGGTAAGAACCAAACCAATCTAAAACCTGTGGGTTCTAGATTGGTTTGTTTTTCTTTCAAAGGCTAAAGGATTTATGAAGATGCACTAAGCCCTCGCGTATGGCACGACCCAAAAGAATATAACAGCCGCGAAAGCCGCGCCACCCGCAACGACGAAAATATGAAAGACTTCGTGGAACCCAAGCACCTTCGGGAATGGGTCGGGCCAGCGGCGGGCATAGACCACCGCCCCCAGGGTCTGTAGCAGGCCCCCCAGCAGCAACAGCGCTACCGCCTGCCAGGGCAGAGCAACCCAGATCGCCGGCAGCAGCAGTAACGATACCCATCCCATGCCTATATAGAGCGAGGTGCTACCCCACCTGGGCACCCGTACCTTCAGCCTCGGCATGCCGATGGTGACGATGGATAGCGTGATACCCGCCAGGGCCAGCACCCAAATCAGCGCCAGGGTTGCATCGCGCGCAGCTCCCGTAAGAATGTTGACGCACAGCGGCGTATAGGTTCCGGCGATGGCGACGAAGATGTTCGAGTGGTCGAGCGCGTTGAGCAGACGATACGGCTTCTCCCGCCACGAGCCGAGGTGGTACACGGCGCTCACGGTGTAAAGCTCAACCATGCTCAATCCGAAGACGAGCATAGAAAGCAGCTTTGGCCAATCGCCGAGACTAAGCCAACAAAGTACCAGGCCCAAGACGACCGAGGCCACCGCAGCCCCAGCATGGAACCACCCGCGCAACAGCGGCTTCGCGCGCCCGGTCACGTGAGGCTGCTCACCCTCTCTGCCCATACTAATCCTTGCCATGTCCACTTCACTCCATGACTATAATATTGCCACTCGCCGCCGTCTGCCGGCAAGCAGGCACAACTATTGCTTCACTACAATACTCTTCAAGTATACTGAATCGCTGCCAGGCGGTCGGCTAATTACTGCCACAACGCGACTTCTCACTCAGTTCCCTTGCCCGCTCCACGGTAGCCGCCTCCTGACGCGTCTCGCACCGTTTCCTGAGAGGCTGAGCATCGTGAGCGCACCTGCTGAAGCAACGCTGCAGAGAGGCTGACGCGTTGCACAGGGTACGTTATAATAGGCGAGGAACCCCAAGACTACACTTCTAGGAGATCAATTAATGCACAAAGATCGACCTCGCCCCGAGCGCGCTTTACCGTCGTTACTGTTGACCGTCTTCCTGCTTGCACTCGTCGCCTCCTGTGGACCAAGCAGCAGCCCTTCAGCTTCGTCGGGCACGCAGGGAAGCCCCGGCGATAGAGGCGTTACAACAAACGGTGGCAGTACCGGCGGCGCAGGTGGTGCCGTAGTGACCAACCCGGGCGGAGCCATACCGATCCTCGCCAACAAGCCGGCCGTCCCCGACAACACATACCAGGGCTGCCCTTCTTCAGGCGATGGTGGCGATCCGCAGCTCAACGTTCGCAAGGACCGGACAGACACCGCCTCCTGGTACCCTGTCTCTATTGCCTCCGTTCTCAACCTGCAGTGGCCGAAGGGCATAGAGCGTACGCAGCGCGCGAATTGGTCCAGCGCCGATGCGGGAGAGATCGCCAAATACGAGGGGACCCCTGTTCAGATCGAGGGCTGGCTAGCCGGTGCCAAGCAGGAGGGTCCCGAGTCATGCAATTGCCACTCGGTCAACGATGTGGACAACCACCTATGGATAGTTGACACGCCGAACGGCGACCGCTCACGGTCGGTCGTCGTCGAGGTGACACCGCGCATACGCGCTCAGCACCCTGGCTGGGCCTTCGAGAGGATACGCCCGCTCGTGGACGGGCAGACGAAAGTACGTATCAGCGGCTGGCTCCTCATGGACCAGGAGCACCCTGACCAGATCGGCAAGACGCGCGGCACGATATGGGAGATACACCCGATTGTCAACTTCGAGGTGCAGCGCGGTAACAACTGGATATCGCTCGACACGGGCCGTGTTTCCTCCACCAACTCACCTGGCAGCGATGCCGCGCCAACTGAAGATCCCAACCTGCCCCCGCCGATCGTCGATCCGATGCAGAACACGGGTGTCCCAACCGCTAGGCCGCGCCCTCCGAGGGGCAGCAGCGGTGGACGCTCTTCCTCCAACGGAGCAGTCGAGATCGATGATATTTTCTACAACGGCACGAAGGGCAGCAGCGAGCCCGATGAGTATGTTGAGATCGCCAACGTCTCGCAACAGGCGGTCAATATGGACGGCTGGGTGTTGCACGATATTTACGGCACGCAGGAATTTACCTGGCACGGCTTCACGCTGCAGGGCCAGCACAAGATACGTGTATACACGAACGAGGTTCACCCCGAGTCCGGAGGGTTCTCATTCGGCTCTCCATCCGCGATCTGGGGCAATAAAGGCGACGCCGCCGAACTTATCGATTCGTCGGGCGTGGTTGTCGCAAGTTTCTCATATGGTGACAAGAAGTAGTCCTAGTGGAGCGATAACGGAGGGACGTGCTATGCAGAAAGGGATCAATTTACAGGCAAAGATCGCGGCGGGCACTGATTCGTCGTCGGCTGCCGGCGTTCGCCAGGCGCTGCCGGGGGCTTTTGCCCAGGCAAATCCAGGTATGACGCTAGCGGTCAAGGAAGTATCGCCTCCAGATGCCGCCGGCCACATGACGCTGAAGGTCTACATTCAGGGCGACCAGGACCCCGCCTCCAATTTCTCGACTCTGGCCCACACAGCGCTCAACAAGGCAGTCGCTGCTCTCAACACATCTACTGGGGCTGCGAGCACGGGCGGCGGCCCAAGGCAAGCAACACAGGCGGCAGTAACGGTGCATAGTGTGCAGGAGGTAGAGAACGACGATGAGAACAGCGGCGTCGTGCTACCGCCGCGCCAGGTACATGCGCCTGGCTCCACAACCTCTTCTAAGCCCGCTGCCGCGCAACGTCAACAGCAGGGCCCCGTGTCAGCGCCGGATGCTGTGGTTACGGACCGAACACCCTCAAGTGCCCAGCCTAAAGCCCAGCCAACAGCCCACGGAACGTCCGTCGTGAAGACGCCTTGGTGGGCTGTCTGGCGGAAGAAAGGCTGAACAGACATCTCGGTTGTTCGCGAGATGGTCGCAACCATGTTTGCGAGACGGTGGCACCCGCTGTGCTCTAACCAGGCTATTCGCCTCAGGACCGGGTGCCTTGGGCGCCGGCAGGAGACGAACCGTCGCAGCCATACATGGAATCAGTACAAGGAGTTAACCGATGGACAGCAACAAAGACCCAGAACAGATCTCGCGGGGCGCCGGCGCAGACGCCACGTATGGTGGTGGTGCCGCAGCAAATCTCCCCTTCCAGAGTGAGGGGACCGGCTCGCAGTCGCAAGGTGGAGACTACAGCCAGGGAGATGGTCAACAGTATAATCAGGGCGCGCAGGAAGGTCAGCAGAGGGGCCAAGGGCAAGCGGGCCATCATACGACGCATCATGGAGGAAATGAAGCGGGCCGTGCCGGAGCACAGCGTGGCGCTCAGGGAGTGCCCCAGGCTGGCCAGCCATCCTCCGGTGGTACCAGCTATCGTGGCGAGCAGCCCGGACAGGGAGCTCCATACGACCAACAGTCGGGCGGCCAGGTCTTTGACGGCACGCAAGGTGGGACAGGCTACGGTCAGGCTCCACAGGGCGAACAGTATGGACAGGAACAAGGTGGGCAGTACAATGCAGGCACACCCCAGCAAGGCGGTGAATATGGCGAGTCGCAAGCCGGCCAGTACAACCAACAACAGGGTGGACAGTACAATCAACAACAGGGTGGGCAGCACAGTGCAGGCACACCCCAGCAAAGTGGTAGTTACGGCCAGTCGCAAGGCGGCCAGCACAACCAACAACAGGGTGGACAGTACAGTGCGGGCACGCCTCAGCCAGGTAACGAATACGGTGGGGGCAACCCAGGCCAACAGGGTGGACAATATTCAGCCGGCAACATGCAGCAAGGGGGAGGGATGCCGCAGGCCGCCGGGGCGTCCGGGGCATCCGGTGGTATGCTTGGTGGCTTGCTCCCACAGATAGGGCAGTGGATGAACCACTACCAGACAGGCAACAGCAACCAGGTTCCTCACGACGAGGTACACAAGGCGTATGGTCAGTGGGCTCAGCAAACCGACCCCGGCCAGGTGCAGCAGGCGACAACCCAGGGCTATCAGCAAGTCCCTCAGGCAGAGCACGCCGGTATCGGCAGTGCCCTTCTAGGTCTTTTCGGCCAGCACGGCCTCAGTCCACAAGCGGCGGGCGTGCAGACAACCGACCCTAGCCGGATGACACCGTCCGACCTGGGCAAGCTCACCAGCTATGCCCAGCAACAGCAGCCTGACGCCATAGGCCAACTCTTCAAGCCTGGTGGCGCTCTCAGCAACCCAATGGTCGGCATGGCGCTCGCCGGCGCCCTCGCCTACGGCGCGAGCCGCATGGCAGGCGGCCACTAAGGTACTTCTCGTCGGCACTCGGCGCTTCGTTGTTAGGCACAAGAAAGCAAAGGAGCGTAGCCCCAGGCCTACGCTCCTTTGTTGCCGGTCGTGCTTGTCTGCTCGCCCTGAGACACCCTTCCAGGAGTGCCGGCTTCCAGGTCTCTACATGGAATCCAATGGTGGCTGCTTCAAAGTTAATAGTGTAGACTTAGCAAGAAAATGTCCTGGCACTCGGAACGACAAGGGTGACCGGGCCGCCATTTTTAGAAAGCAGCGTGTCGCCCGCTCGCTCCTGCCAGCCGGCGTCATGCCCCGTCAGCGCTACCAGATCTTCTGAGACATTTCCCCGGCGGCGCTGGGGCAGGAGACAACGGGACCTGTCAATGAACCGTAATCTACCATGCTGCCGGCGAAGACCGACAGGAAAAGGGGCTCAATGGACGAAATTGCAGTAAATTTCCTCGAACAGCGCAAGCAGACTGCTGTACAGGTGGCCCAGCAGCTTGCGGCCTTCCTGGGGCAAGCTACAAAGACGCTTGACATTGCCATATATTCATTCCACCTCAACGACGAGGCCGGGCGCATCATCGAAAGCGCACTGCGTGAGCGTGCCGCCGCAGGGGTCGCCGTACGCATCGCCTACGATGCGGGCACCCAGCAAGCTCATATACCCGGCTATGGCTACGAGACGATGGGCCATCACGCGAGTGGCTCGTCGATGCCGGTCGCTGCCGCAGGGAGCGATGTCCACACAACCGACTTCAAAGATACAAGCACAGACACCTCCGCCGATACGCAATCCTACATCCAGGCGCTCGGTATAACGTGCAAGCCGATAGAGGCATACCACGCGCTCATGCACGACAAATATGCCATCGTAGATAGCGGCACGCCCCAGGCTCAGGTGTGGACAGGCTCATCAAACTGGACCGACGATAGCTGGACGCTTCAGGAAAGCAACATCATCGTCCTACCGGGAGCTGAAATCGCCGCCTACTTCACGAACGACTTCAATGAGTTGTGGGTAGATGGCAACATCGCCTCGTCCGGCGCTATGGATAGCGGCACGGTGACATTACAATATGGCGGCCAGGCTGCTCCGACCAGCGTATTCTTCGCACCCAACGACGGCGTGGAGATCGACCAGAAGCTTGCCGACCTCATCTCGAACACCCAGGAGCGGCTCACGCTGGCTACCGTGGTGCTAACATCCGGCAAAATGCTCGGTGCCCTACAGCAGCTGATGCAACGCGGCGTGCCGATCGAGGGCATCTATGACGCTACGCAGATGCACGGCGTTCTCCACCAGTGGGAAGGCGTACCCAACAACCGTTGGAAGATCCCTGTTTGGCAGCAGGTGGTAGAGTATGGTCACCTCTCCGGCAAGCACAGCACCCCATACACCCCCACGAGCAAGCACGACTTCATGCATAACAAAGTGATGGTCTCCGACCACACGGTCGTAACAGGCTCGTACAACTTCTCACGCCATGCGCAGAGTAACGCCGAAAACATCCTCATCCTGGCGTCCGAGCCGCTGGCGAAAACCTATATCGACTATATCCACTCCATCATGCAGACCTACAGCGCCGACGCGGGGCAGGTCATTCCATCCAGTCGCCCTGCGGCAGGCGGCAAGGACCCTGGCGTATAGCAGAACGCCCACAGAAGATGTACAATGAAAGTCACGTTCCCACCTTACGGCTTACGTCCGATTTCGGTGTGTTGACACTTCAATTCCCCTGACGCAGAAGCCCTTTTGGGTCTGTTATCCACAGTTGACGTTAGCGAACAGATGTGCTATTCTGCGCATCTATTGGTTGCAGGCATCGCAGCCCGAGCTACCAGCACCTAACCGGCAATGAGGAGAAACAGAGATGAACAGTTATCCTATCGTTCACGTAGACTTCCCGGCACAAGATACGGCATCTGCCGCGAAGTTCTATAAAGAGGCGTTCGGCTGGGAGATCACCCATGAGGAGAGCGTCGACTACTGGATGTTCAGCGCCGCAGGCGGTCCCGGCGGCGGCTTTGTGAAGGAGGGCGGAAGCTACAGCCCAGGCGCACAGGGTACGCACGAGATCGGTAAGCCTATTGTCTATCTCGGCAGCGAGGATATCGAGGCCGACCTTGCGCGCGTCGAGGCTGCCGGTGGTCACACAGTTGTCCCGCGCGTTGAGATGGGGCCCTACGGTGCTTTCGCGATCTTCGCAGATTCGGCCGGTAACAACGTAGGCTTCTTCCAGGCGCCCGCAGCCTCGGCTTAATCAACGTTCAGGCGTCTATAGGAAAGCTGACAAAGAAACAGTCGAGACCCGCACGCGTCTCGACTGTTTCTTTGTCAGTTGGCGACTCAAGCATAGCTTTTGAAAGTAATTCAACCAAATCAAGAATCTGCGGGTTCTGATTTGCCTTTTCCCACAGAGATGCGCTCTCTCCCCGAGTGCCCTCCAGAAGAGGCGTCATGGCACGTCTGCAACTTCGACTCTGTAGGTAAGTCACGGGCCAGGCTTGTGTAGTCTGCTGCGCCAGCTTCTCCAAGACGCGTAAGTCCCATAGGACTGCACACGGTCTAGCCCGTGACTCATTCCCAGGGCATTCTCTGCTGCCTGCGAACCTTCTGAAACCGGCCCCAGTAGCGTTCTTGCCGGGGCAAAATCAAGCGAGAACTGCGAGTGAGCGCTGGTACGCTACCCTTGAACTGGAGACGTTTCACCCTTTATACTGAGGCACGACACGCCCCTGACGCTCATGTAAAGCGCGTCACCGACACACTACGAGCAATGCATGAGTGAAGCAGAACAACAACCTGACCAGTACCAGGTCGCTGATTTAGCTGCGAGCCGCAGAAAGTCTTTGCGGTTCCACCTGCTGGTGCTTGGGGGCTACGCCTTGCTTACGCTGCTGCTCACTTATCCCCTGGCGCTCCGGCTAACAACCGAGATCCCCGGCGGCGGCGACGCCTGGCACAATATATGGAACCTCTGGTGGGTGCATGAGGCGCTGGCCGTGCGACACATAAACCCTTTCCAGACCGATATGCTCTTCTATCCAGCCGGTGCTAATCTTTACCTGCACACCCTGACTTTCAGCGCGGGTTTGATCGCTCTGCCGCTCCAGGTTCTCGGCGTCACGCTTATCACCTGCTATAACATCGTGCTGCTTCTTACCTTTATTCTTGCGGGATATGGAGCCTACCTCCTTTGCCGTTATCTCACAGGCAGCCGCTGGGCTTCTTTTGTCGGCGGCGGCATCTTTGCCTTTTCGCCCTACCATTTCGCCCACCTCCTGGGCCACATGAACCTAGCCTCCCTCCAGTGGATACCCTTCTATGTGCTCCTGCTACTCAGGGCCGCCGACATCCCGGGGAGCCCGCCCCTGGAGGCTCAATCATACCGGCACGGGCAGCCCATGCACGACGAGGTAACCGGCGCGAACCGGCTGGGCGGGAGCTCGCCAAGCAAGATGGGCATAGCAAACGCCGCAGGAGCGGGCGCGCTGCTCGCCGTTAATGCCTATACCGACCTGCTCTACACAGTCTTCCTGGCCCTCTTCACCTTCCTGTTCCTCTTCTGGCGCTTCGTGGTGCCCTCTGAGCGCCGCTACTCCGTGCGCAACGGGGTCGGACTCCAGCAAGCGGCCCTGCGGATGCTCGTTGGTGGGGCGGTCTTTGTCCTGATCGCATCCCCTCTGCTCGTACCGGCGCTGGCCGAAGCCCAGCAACCTTACGCCCAGCAGTCGCTGAATGAGACGTTGATCTACTCGTCAGACGCCATGCTAGCCTTCACGCCCTCTGAATTGCACCCGATTTGGGGTCACGCTGTAAGCCACCGGATAGGCACGTTCGGTACCTACCTTGCCCAAAAGGGGCCCTCTGAGCGTGTGGTCTTCCTCGGCTACACAGTGCTAGCGCTCGCCCTGTACGCAGCACGCAAGTTGAGGGCCAACCGCTACGTCCCATTTTGGCTCTTCACAGCCGCTGCAACCTGGCTGCTCAGCCTCGGCCCACAGCTACAACTCTTCGGCAAAGGTACCCTCCCGTTGATCCATGTAGCCATTCCCCTACCATATGCGCTTCTCAACAAACTCCCCCTCTTCGCGATAGCACGCACGCCCTCCCGCCTGACGGTGCTGACGATGCTGTCCCTCTCTGTGCTGGCGTCCATCGCGATGACCTACCTCATCGGGCAGGCGCGCACCAGGACACAAGGCTTCCCCGTGAAAGCCCGTCGGCGGCTCTTTGCAATATCCGCCGGGTTGCCATTGCTGATCCTTTTCGAGTTCCTCGCGCTTCCGTTTCCCACTGTTCCCCCAGGATGGGACGTACCTATATACAGCCGGATCGCCGCCGAGCCAGGACGCTTCGCACTCCTAGAACTGCCCATACGCCCTGTCGGTGACTATATGGCATACCAGACGATCCACAATAAGCCCATCATTGGAGGCTTTCTGGCGCGGCAGCCGCCTTACCCACTTCTTAACCACACACCCACTCTGAATTATCTCCTGGACACTACAGACGCAGCCTCACCGGTAAAGCAGGAGGTGACCGGGGGCACCGGCCTCGCAGCGTTGCGCAGGCTGAACGTCAAATACGTCATCATCCACTGGTGGCTCCTCACTGCGGCGCAAAAAAAGCAGATGGAGGCAAAGCTGGCCGCCCTGCTCGGCAGGCCCGCCGACTGGAGCTATCCCGACAATCAGGTCGCCGCCTGGCAGTTGTTCCCCTGAGCGGGCCTGCGGACCTACCGGCCAGTGCCTGTTCAGGGGACCTCCTGTGCAAAGAGCGCTCCTATTCAGTAGTCGACAAATCAAGACTAAGCTGCTTCCGAGATGCAAACTTCACGAGCGTAGCCCATGACTCATTCTCAGGGGCCGTCTCTATCCAAAGACTGCTATTTGCAAACACGCGCTAGCGATATCTTGATGCACTCCTCCCATGTTGTCCTGCGGACTCCCAGCATCACCCTTGAGCGAAACTGGTGGAACTTGCGCCTGTAGGTTGACACTCCTGACGTGGCGAAGCAAGCGCCCAAACCATCAACTTATCTCCGCAGGTGCTGCGTACCAATGTGCAAAGCGACGGTGGTTCGATGCTGCACCGAACTCCGATGAGTGGAGAAGCCCACGTGGCGCGACCGTGCCAACCTATAGGCCGTGAAAAAGGAGGAGCGTCAGATGACGCTCCTCCCTCTTTACTAGCTAATTACTGGCTCATCGCCGGCAACTAGCGGGCTGGTGTCTGGCAGTTGGGGAAGAAGGTGTTCGCTACGATCTTCGCGCTCTGCCCTCTCGTTACTGTGTTCCCCGGCCTGAAGTATGCCCTGTTCCCTGGTTGGCATGGCTCGGCTTCCCCGGTCTCAGGGTTCGTCCCTCCGCATGGGTATCCTCCCATTACTCCTCTTGTCGCTAGTCTCTGCACAAAGAGGTAGAAGGGTGAATCTGGTCCTACGTCCTCGAA